>RXIK01000050.1 GCA_004211975.1 Methanosarcinales archaeon
AATCTGTGGCTGACAAAAGTTTTTAGCCACAGATTAACACGGATCACGCAGATTTCTCTTGCAACGCACTTGAACAGATTCGTGGAATCTCGTGTAACTCCAGATGGCGTGACAGTCCCGTCGTGCCTCCAGGAGAAGATAGAACACAACCTATAAAGAGGAAAACGACATGAACAGAACAACGAAACCGAAAAGATTCGGAATAGCAGCCATGCTGACGATGCTTCTGCTGATAGTAATCATCTCAGTAGCAGGAGCTTCTGGGGATGACTATTCAGCTGAGAACTTCTATGTAGACGAGGACACCGCGTGGATGTATGCAGATGTCTGCCTTACAGAATGGGTGGCTGATGAAACACCCGGTTTAGGGGGCTGGGATTGCGCAAAAGTGCAGAAAGGCGCGGTTACTATCTATGATATTCATGGAACAAAGTTGTTTTATGAATTTACAGTAACAAGCGATGGAAAGGCTATTGGCGGGATGGAGATAGCTGCCAGTAAAGTGCTTGGCAGTTCATTACGCAGGGTACTCCTGAGTCCACCGTTGGATAGGGAAACCGCAGCACAGAAGGCTATAGAAGTAGCAGAAAAGGAATATCCTGACTACAAAATACAGTATACGAAGTCTGTGTGTTACAGCTATTCGAAACAGGGCGTGATGGTAACTCTGGCAAAACCCGGCGCTAAAGAAGAACAAACGGTCATCGTAGACCCATATACTTCCTCAATGGGTATCCCCTCCAAATCAGAGGGTAACTCGAAGAAGTATAAATATACAGAGTCCTCAATGACCATGTTATTATTGTCATCTGTCAAGCAACGAATCGCCATACCAATTGTTTTATCACAATACTCCATCGATAGAATACTATATACCAGAAGAGTAAAGGTCGTCTCATTCCAATACTTTTAACGGATGATGCAGCCCAGTTCAAGCTGCTTACTTATGAACAAGCGCTGTGATGGGTTCATGACGGACGAAACTACAGGAAGTTGCGTCCGGTGGTGCCGGTGCACCGTGAAAAACTCGAAGAATTTCTGGGTACGTACTGGGATTACTACAGGAAACTTCTGGAGTTCAAGGAAACTCCTAATTAAGATGGGGCTACGCGCTTGTCCGCTGAATTTAGTAGCTTGTTTTCCGCAAAAACCAGGTATCCAGCTCTGGACGACAGGATCACAAAGACCCTGAACAAGAAGTCAGAGCTCCTAATAACACTGAAATATCCTGAAGTGCCCTTCCACAACAACGAATCAGAATTGGGCGCAAGAGCACAAGTCCGCAGACGAGACGTGAGCCTGCACACCATGGCAGAAGACGGAACAAAGGCTAACGATACCTTTTTAACGATTGTAGAAACCGCAAAGAAGTCAGGCGTGAGCGCGTATGCATACATCCATGATCGTGTCAGCAAGCATTTCCGCATGCCATCACTTGCAGAAATAATTAGAGCGAAAGGGGTTTCGGGGATCGACTATGACGCAGGTTGATGATGCTGTGATGCGCGTGTGCACGGATGAGTAGTTGTTACGTGACTATTGGTAGCTGGCACTCTGGTTTTAGTAATTCGGTGTATGACTGAACAGTAGTTCCAACTCAGATTGGAACAGTGGTGTATGTCGTTACTCTGGGGTATCACCAATCAATGGGATACTTTTACCCTACTTTTTGGAGTGGATATGTTTGTGTTCTATCTGAGCGGCGTGTAGTTTGCTGCCCAGGCAGTGTCTTCATCTGCACTGAGTTGAGTTGTCCGGAAGCATCCTTGAATCTGACAAAGCAGTTGGGATCAGTCCCCTCATTCACGCATATCAGCGGGTTAAGGTAGAGTGCGATGGTTCTGTCCGAATCCGGGTAGGTGTTGCCAAGGATGATCTTGCCTCTTTTTTCGGTATATTCGTCGGGTTCGTACCTGTCGAAATGAAGGATGTTCTCATCGATCACCGGATCGAGCGCAACATCGAGGATTGTGGCATTGGACAGGTTCTTAACAGATATCTTTGCGCGAATGTATCCGCCGAAGAACTCGTACTCACGGCGTATGATTGGCTTTCGTTGCGTCGCGGGGTTTCTCGCTGTCCTCCATCTGTTTCACTTCTTGATCTCCTGTAACCCTCACTGTGTTGTTTTTTCGCCAGTATAGTCTGTAAAAGTTTTTGGCAGCCGGAATTTAAGGCAATTCCTGCAATAAAGTTTTACGTATAAAATTCATGAAATGTTCCATCTGCTTTTCAGGTGTCGATGGCATATTGCTTTCAATCACGGTCTTCTCATTCAGGTTATGAAAACGATGCGGGAAAACGGCTACGGATGCCCAGACCTTATGCGGTGCAGTATCATATCGATATATCATTCCATCAACCCCGAGCCGATTCCAATGATAAGAATGTCTCCCTGAAACCAAGACCCCGAGATCCGGACATCCACAAAACTCCCGTCAACCAGCTCGATCCTTAATTTAGCAGGTTCACCTGAAGGAAGTTTAGATATCTCCGTTCCAACAACAACAACCTATTTGAATCGCCTCGCAACAGATTCAAGCGACAGAGCGTTCGCCGTTATCGAAATGTTCAAGATTTCACCACCAAGGTACATCTGCCTGCCTACGAGCATGAACACAAGCAAGGTATGCCGATAAGTTTATGTATTCGGAAAATCGATCTTCTTCGGAGGAACTAAAATGGCAGAGTATGTGCTAAGGGTCGGAAAGAAGGGGGAATTGTACACCCCAAAGAAGATGCGATTGCAGGTGGGTATGCGCCCTGGAAACGAATTCGTTGCAGTGATTGCGGGCGAAAAAGTCATTTTAGAGAAACGAAAAACGATCATCGATTTATTGGAAGAAGATGTGATAGCAACTGTAAGCGAAGAAGAGATCAAAGAAAGCCGGAAAATATTAGAAAACGAGTTATTGGAGAGATGATTTGAAGTTTATAGAGTTATATCTGGATACAACTTACGTCATGCCATTTTTCCATCTTGACATCGATGTAAAAGGATTTTCCAGAGCCAGATATAAAGAGATCATAAAATCACTGGATAAAATTCATCTGAGTGAGATCTCCCTAATCGAGGCAAAGGCTAAGAGTCTAAAAATACGTGAGAAACGATCTGACGTTAACAAAAAGTTCAACGAGGGTCTATCTATTTTATCCGATGATGAAAAAGTCGTGATACACGAATATAGATCAATTGATGATGCGATGTTCAACGAGTTTATACTGCTTGGACTTGACTTCTTCGATGCGGTGATCCTGGCGCAATCGTGTACCGTCGGAAACCTGCTCACAGAGGATTTGAGACTGCTGCAGCTCAAAGATACTGGCGTTAAAATAATCAACTGGGCGGCTCTTCAGACAGGGAGCGGAGTGTGAGATTGGCTTGTGGAGGAACTACAATATGTGTTGTCGCACCATGATACCGGCAATGGGTTTGAATTGAACGCTCCCCCTCATGGATTTTTCGCGCCCGACCTGCGGGCGGGCATCACCGGCACTTGCACCTCCGACTGTGACATGTAAGTAGTAAAGGAGTAAGGTGGAATGTGGCTATGTTTCCTCAAGAAGGCGAAAGCCCACGCTGCGGTCGCGGATGCCTGGGTCGCCGTAGTTACGGCACGCTGACCGGCAGAACCTGGCACTAATGCTCCAGTCGCCGCCACGACCAACCCGGTTGGCGCCACTTCCGCTTTCCCACGCGCTGCCATCGGTTGGCATGCCGTTATAGCCACTGTGCCATTCGTCTTGCACCAATTCCCAGACATTGCCGTGCATATCATACAGTCCATAAGGATTAGGCTTCTTCTGACCGACCAGATGCGTCTTGTCGCCTGAGTTATCCCGATACCACGCATAATCGCCAAGTTTCGACTCGGAATCGCCGAATGAGTATCTTGTGGTGGTTCCTGCCCGGCAGGCATATTCCCATTCAGCTTCGGATGGCAGGCGGTATTTGTCAGTCCCCTCCTTCTCATTTAATTTCCTGATAAACTCCTGAACATCATCCCATGAAACTCTCTCAACAGGCCGGTTGTCGCCCTTGAAACGCGAGAGGTCACCCGCCATAAAATCCAATGCAAAATAAAGAACTTGAAGAAAAGAAGTTGTCACACTTGAAACGCGGGATGTTGCCCCCATAACTTCTCGCCACTGTTCTTGTGTGACTTCATATCTGCCCATGTAAAACGCCTTTCTGATCGTTACACGATGAACTGGTCCCTCATTATCCCACATACCCTCTTCATCCGACGGCGACCCCATCTCAAACTCACCCGCTGGTATCAGCACGAACTCCATGCCAATAGAGTTTGTGATGGTCTCCTCCTGATCTGCGGCTGGTGTGGGCGTCTGTGAAACTGTTTGAGCGACCTCTGAATCACAGGACGCATCAGGGGTGGCGGTGCGTGTCGGTATCGGGGCTGCTCCCGATGGCGGAGGCACATCAGTCGAGCCCGGCGCAAGCATCCAGAATCCGATCAGCAGCACAGCCAGCGCCAGTATCCCAACCATGATTGTCTTCTGCGAGATTCCCTGATCCTCTGCTGCACGCGCCTCTCGCTCTCTTCCCATGCGTGCATTTTCCTGCGCTGCCCTCTCATTTCCCTCTGTTCAGCCGCTTCTCCTGCTTTTCTCTCCTTCTCTTCCCTGTGGCGGCGTTCTTCGTCTCTTGCTTTCTCTTGTTCTCTCTTCTGTCTTTCAGCCTCTTCGCGGGCTTTCTTCTCTCGTTCTGCTTTCGCTTTTTGTTCTTTTTTCTTTTCCTCTTCTGCTCTTCTGATCTGTTCTTGCTCTTTCTGTTCTTGCTCTTTCTTTTCTTTCTTCTTCTGTTCTTCCCGCTCCCTTCGCAGCTTCTCCTGTTCTTCTCTTTCTCTTTTCTCTGCCTCTTCTCTCGCCCGCCGCTCCTCGGTCTCCCGCCTCTTCTCCGCATCATCTTTGATCTCGGTGCGTTGCACCACGCTCTCCTTGATGTTCACAGACGCTGCACCCTCGCCGCCGGCAAATGTCGTCCGTTGCACCACCGAGTCGATGATGTTTATGACCTGTTCCTTCTTGATGATCCCGATCTCTTTTGCTTCGGCACTCAGGACGAGATGGCGCAGGTTGTTCATGGTCTCATTCAGAAAACCGTTTAAGCCGTGGTTTTTGTCTGAGTTTGCACGCAGTAGAACCTGTGTGACCCCTTCATATTCCTTGACAACTGTGGTGAGTAGGTAATGTGCTTTTTCGCCGATTGCATCGCCTGCGAGATAGATTATCACGCCATTCTCGGTTGGGATTTCATCCACCCGGTACAGTCTGTTCTTGCATGTGTGATGAAGGAAACCAACAACTTTATCGACTGTTGTCCCCTCAAAATTGATGCCGCGCTCTTCTATGTATCCGGAGTCCAGAAGCGTGAGAAACTCTGCCCGCGTGATTGATTTCTCCTTCAGAAACGGGCAGACACAGTGCACTTCTTTGGATTGCATCTCCAGTGTGTGCCGGTTCCACTGGTGGTCTCTGTAAAGGACTATTGCCCCGATCTCTTCTTTGTGGATGCAGCCACGTGGTTTTAGTGTGAATTTTGCTGTTCGTGGAACCGCTGGGGGTATCGTGTCGAGTTTCCGGACTTTACTGCCATCAAGATCGAAAAGAGACTCGCTGTAATCGAGTATGACTTCAACATCTGAAATGGCGGAATCGCTGGTGTTGATTACTCTGATCCCGAACCTGACGTTGTTGTCCGGGAGGACTTCGTATCCGCGTTTTATCTCGATGTCAGCCATAATACAAGTTTTATCTGGTAGATATCGGCACACCGAACAATTCAGTCATGTTCCGAACACTGCTCACCAAGAACTGGCTCGGATGGATGGTGTTGGATCATGAATATCACCGCCATTGCCTGCACCTCACTTGTGCGCCGCACTCATTGCCCCAGCCCCACTGACCACCAGAGCACCTCGCAGTATCAGCCTGTCGCCTGCCAGCATGCTTGAAGTGATCTGCTGGCGTATGATGCCAGCATCTCAGAACGTGTCCAGCGTCTCATTCTCCTACTATGTGTGTCCTGATCAGGTTGGTGGTTCCGGCGGAGAAGATTGGTACGCCTGCTGTTAGCACTACTCGGTCGCCGGTGTTCACGAATCCGGCGTACACTGTGGATCGTATTGATGCTGTGACCATTTCGTCGGTGTTTTCGGTCACTAGTGGGAGCATTTGTGGGATAACGCCCCATATAAGTGAGAGTCTGCGGTAGGTCTCTTCGTCGGGTGTTACAGCGATGATCGGTGTCTTGGGACGGTACATTGAGACGATTTTTGCTGTGCTTCCTGAGTATGTGGTGGTGATGATCGCTGCGGCATCCAGGTCTTGTGCGAGTTGGCATACGACGTGGGCGATGCCTTGTTCGATTGAGAGCGATGGTGTTTTTGGACGTTTTCGCACACCATATCCGGGTGATGTGGGTTCTGTGATCTTTGCGATTTTGTCCATCATATCAAAGCTCTCGATTGGGTATTTTCCGGATGCGGTCTCGCCTGAGAGCATGATTGCGTCGGTTCCGTCCAGTATGGCGTTCGCAACGTCTGTTGTCTCTGCCCGGGTGGGGATTGCCTCATGGATCATTGACTCGAGCATCTGGGTGGCGGTGATCACGGGTTTTCCTGCCAGATTAGCTGCCTTAATGAGTCTCTTCTGCGTAACCGGGACCTCTTCGATTGGGATCTCAACTCCAAGGTCGCCTCTTGCCACCATAATCCCGTCTGATGCCTCAAGAATCTCTGAAAAATTATCGAGTCCTTTTTTGGTCTCGATCTTGGAAATAATCGGGATGTTCGCATCATGTTCTTGGAGTGTTTGCTTGAGATTCAGGATATCGGATGCCGCCCGGACAAACGAGACTGCTATGTAATCGACTTTCTGTTCTATGCCGAACAGGACGTCCTCAACATCTTTTTCGGTGACGCTCGGCGTTGAGAAATCCGCGTCAGGGACACACACGCCTCTTCGATCACGGATTGTGCCTCCAACAACGATTTTTGTCTCAACATATCCGCCACCGGTTTTCAGAATTGACAGCCTGACCAGACCGTCGTCAACCAGAATCATCTGACCCTCTGAGACTTCCTGATCAAAGTATGGGTAGTTCACAGTGATCATCTGCCGGGTTGCGCTGCCAGCGCTCGCAGAATCGGCAGAAGTTATGCTTGCCGGGTCTGTGCAGATTGTCAGGTCATCGCCGGCATGTAAGATCATGTCGTTGCCACCCGGATTTCCGGTTCTGATCTTTGGACCCTGGATATCCATCATGATGGCAGTATGTGCCTTATTTTCATCTGCCAGCTCGCGTATCATCTGTATCCGGTCTCTGTGCCACTCATGTGTGCCGTGTGACATGTTGAGCCTGACTACGTCCACGCCGTGACGGATTAATCTGCTCAGGATATTTCGCGACTCGGTCGCAGGACCGATGGTACATACAATCTTGGTTCTTCGTCTATGAGTCATAGTTCCCACTTATGATTCTTTGTACATCTTCTAATATATGGTTTGGTGTCCAGGTAGCGGTGTGGCAAAGCACGGAATCGATTGTGATGGTGGTAAATCCGGGGTAACTCCCACAAAAACGTTTGGTGTCGCAGACCCGGTAGCGGCGTAAAGCCGGGGGCGCCTGCGTAAGTATTACAAGGTCAGCACACTGATTATATGTTATGGTTGAGTCTCAGATATCTCCACTCATCGCGTTTGCCGCGGGAATTGCAAGTGTGCTGTCGCCTTGTGTGCTTCCACTGCTTCCCGCAATCATGGCATACTCTGTTGAAACCGGAAAACTGAGACCTATAGCGATTGTGTCGGGGTTATGCATCTCTTTTACGACGATGGGCGTGATAACATCAGCATTTGGCTCGGTTATCTATAAATACCTTATATATATGGAAACCATCGCTGAAATTACCATTATCTTGCTTGGGCTGGTCATGATCTTAGATCTCCCGATTTTTGATAGGTTTGGGACGCTTGCGCCAAAGAATATGCCCCGCGATGGTTTGTTTGGTGGTTTGCTGCTTGGCATGTCGCTTGGCATCATCTGGATCCCGTGTGTTGGTCCTATACTTGGTGGCATCCTGACGATGGCTGCGCTTGAGGGAAACGTTCTGTATGGGGGGCTGCTGCTCTTTATCTACTCGCTTGGGCTTGGTATCCCGATGCTCGGGGTAGCGTATCTTGCCAGTGTGTCGACCGGGCGTGTCAGGACGATATCAAAGCACAGCCGGGTTATTCGGAGGATTGCTGGAGGCATATTGATCTTGTTTGGGATCGGGATGTGGGCCGGGCTGATATGATGTGGTTGGTATGAGTATGCCGGTTAAATATGTTATGTGTGTTACGTGTGTTATATATGTTATGCGGGGTGTGGGGGGAGTGAACTGGGCGTAAAATTGATCATCACTTTTATTATCCTCTTTCTGCTGGTTCTATTTGTGTTTCAGGTCGCATTGGACCCCACCCGCGAGATACCTGACCCATACTACCAGGCTATCGGACCAGGTATCATGAGTGAAGCTGAACTGCGACAGAGCCTCCCGCTTCTGGAGGGTGAATACAAGGAGAACTATTTTGATTGCTCCGAGATGGCTGCGCTTATTGAGTGGTATCTCGAAGGGCGCGGCGTTGATACGAGGATTGTCACAGGAGAGCATAACCAGCCGCACGATGTCCTGGTTGGCGGGTTTGAATATGCAAACAACACCGGAGATCATGCGTGGGTAGCATCAAACATATCAGGAAATGTTTTTCTTATTGAGCCAACCATGGCGCGCATCGTTCCGGAATCGCTTGAACAATACTATATTCCTGACGGCAGTTACAGTGACATCTATGATGTGGTGGACTCAAGCAGGAGCGCTAGCGAATACGACTGGTGGACTGTGGTGGAGATCAGTTCTCCTCTGCCGTTTCCAACCCCGATCCAGTTACCCCGGGCGTCCTGGCTTGAATCTGATCTTTTTGATCTGATGAATAAGGAACGCGAGAAAAACGGGTTTTCCGCCCTGGAATGGAACGGTGAGATCGCAGGTGCTGCACGGGCGCACAGCAATGATCTTGCCAGCGCAGGGGGCGATGACCTGAAACACGCGTCCGCAGACATATTGAAGGATAATGATATCTATTATTTTGATATTACGGTTAGCCGCACGTTTTCAATGCCAGGTCCGGTCTATAACTACGAAGAGTTCCTGAAAAACTGTGTTGATGCGTGGGATAGTAACGAAACAGAACATCAGACCGCTGAACCTGATTTTGACGAGTCAGGGGTGGGCGCAGCAGTGGATTCTGCCGGGACTGTGTATTTCACCCAGGTCTCAATCCGGCGGATTCACTGTGGCTACAAGAACGCGCCGTGCTGCACAGAGCAAGGTTATTATCCATGGTGCTATAAACCATGGGAATGCAATCGAGGAACATGCAAATAACGATGGTGAACAGGTAGATACTCATGGCGATCCGCGACATAAAACCAACACGGTCCGAGCTTATAGAACTGAAAAAGAAGATTAAACTCGCAGAGGGTGGACATAAGCTGCTGAAGATGAAGCGCGACGGTCTGATACTGGAGTTCTTTGAATTGCTCAGCAAGGCAAAAGATGTTAGATCCGAACTTGATGCCGCTTATGCGGCTGCAAACGAGAAGATCGGGCTTGCAAAAGCTGTTGAAGGCACGGTCTCTATAAAATCAACCGCATTTTCGTTAAAGGACATTCCAACCATCGAGCTTGAGAGCAAGAACGTGATGGGCGTAGTAGTTCCGAAGATTGAGTACTCACAGATACGTAAGAACCTGTGTAAACGTGGATACGGGATCATAGGGACAAGTTCGTGTATTGATGAAGCTGTGGAGTCGCACGAGACTCTTGTTGAGAAAATAATCATTGCAGCGGAGATCGAGACCGCGATGAAAAAACTGCTTGAGGACATTGAACAGACCAAACGAAGGGTTAACGCGCTTGAGTTTCGGGTGATACCTGAACTATCAGAGGCAGAGCGGTTCATTGAACTGCGTCTTGAAGAGATGGAGCGCGAAAATACGTTCAGGCTGAAAAGGATTAAGGCATGATCGATCTTGAAAATCCGGAGTTTTATGGGAAACTGCTGCGGTGGGCGTGGCTAATCTCGCTTGCCATGCTCGTGCTCGGGTATGGTATCATCTTCTGCAAGGTTACAGGTCGGTTTTAGGGAGCTTAGAAGTAATATTATTATGGGGGGCGTTGTCACATATCTTGATTGAGTGGAATCCAGGTTTTGAGAGATACTGCCTTAAATGCGCAGGTTATTCGTGCGCAGTTGCTGAGACTTGGTACGTAAAAGTCTCAAAAACAGTGGCGGTAGCCACAATTCTGAAAACCACTTTTTCATCGACAGTATAAGCACTGCGAAGCAGGTCATGCGTGTTTTTTATTACTTTCTGGTTACCCGGGGTTGTCTTGTGTAAGTGCTTACCGAAAAATAAAGTAGCAAAGTTGGCTGATGTCACGCTACATCCCCGACATTCGTGCGATTCGTTCATTCGTGATTCTTTATGCTGATTTATCACGAATTTCACGAATGTGCCGAATGCCACGAATTTTAACAGATTGTTTTCTGGCAAGCCCTAAGCACAACTGATAAAATTGAGCGTTATCGATCTGAAAAGTCATTTATATCGTTAATCTGTGAAATCAGTGTTCATCTGTGGCTAAAAGTTTTATTTGCCACAGATTAACACTGATTTCACTGATTTCGGAAGTCATATCCTGCAGTCTCCAGTTGCTTATCATAACGCATAACTATTTTTCGCAAAAAAATAAAAAGAATCAGCAGAGAATCCAAATCCCTGCTGAAAGAACTGCGTCTTCTCTTATTGTTTATTCACCGACAAAATCACTTGGCTTTGGTATTCCCGGTTTCAAGCCCTTCCGGGTTCTGATTTGTTTCACTATTTCGGGCAGCAGGCTCCGTGGAACTGGCTCGAATCCGGCGAACTCCGTGCTCCAGAGCGCCCTTCCTTCGGTTGCAGATCGAAGATCGCCCGCAAACCCGAACAGCTCTGCGACCGGTGCCTTTGATTCGACATCTGTGACGTCGCCTTCCTGCTCCATGTTTAGTATTGCGCCTCTCCGCCCCTGGATCTCTGAGATCGCGCCGCCCATCTGATCCTGCGGTATCTGGATGAAGACCTTCTGATATGGTTCGAGCAGTGTTACATCCGACATCAGGATTCCTGCCTGAACTGCCTGTCGTACAGCCGGGATTACCTGTGCGGGACCGCGGTGCACGGCGTCCTCGTGCAGCTTGACATCAACCAGCCTAAGCTTGATGCCCTGACTTGGCTCTCTTGACATTGGACCTGCGGTTGTTGCTTCCTCAAATCCTTCGATGATCAGTTCCATTGTCTCGCGCAGGTACTGGACACCTTTGGTCATGTCGATCAGCATATTCGTATCTGATATTGCGGTGATGCTTTTTGCCTCGTCCTTGTCCATGCCTGCCTCGATCAGTTTATCGCGCCGCTCGATCTTGTCCATGCGCATAGAAATCTCGCCTGATTTGATCATGTCAACAATCTCTTGTTCAAGCGGCGAAACCTTGATGTAGAACCGGTTGTGCCGGTTTGGCGACTTTCCTTCAACAGGTCCTGCACTGCCGGTCACAGTTTCGCGGTATACCACGATTGGCTCGGAGGTGGTGATCTCGACGCCTTTGTCTCTTTCGATCCGGTGAGATATGATTTCAAGGTGTAGCTCGCCCATTCCCGAAAGCAGGTGTTCGCCGGTCTCTTCGTCGATTTTGACTCGTAGTGTTGGATCTTCTTTTGAGACCTGTCTTAAGACCTCAATCAGCTTTGGAAGATCCCGCATGTGTTTTGCTTCGACGGCTACCGTGACCACGGGCTCGCTTGCGTGTGTGATCACCTCAAATGGGGTCATGTCCCGGAGTGATGCTGCTGTGCTGCCCACGATCGCGTTTTTAAGTCCGGTTACTGCCGCAATGTTTCCTGCCGGGATCTTCTCGACCTCGAGCCGCTCCGGACCCATGAACACGCCCACTTGCTGGATTCGATCGGGGGTTGACACGCCTGATATGTATAGTTCCTGGCCGCGGCGAAGTGTTCCGCTGAAGAGTCTGCCTGTCGCGATCTCGCCGGCGTGTGGGTCTCTTGTGATCTTGGTTACCATGAGTGCAACGTCGCCGTCCGGATCGCATCCGGTCATCTGCTTCCCGAGATCGGAATCGGCGTCTCCGTGCCATATCACAGGAACCCGGCGTTTCTGTGATACGAGCGGGTCTGGCAGGTGTCTGATCACCATGTCGTTTAACACCTCGTGAAGCGGGCATCTCTCGGCAAGCTCCTTCATGTTGCCTTCGGTGCAGTAGTCATATACTTCTTTGAAGCTTATACCGCTTTTTTTCATGTAAGAAACACTGATAGCCCAGTTATAAAGCGCTGATCCGAACGCAACGTTTCCTGCTGATGCATCAAGTCTCCATTCCTTGTATTTTTCCTCGCTCATCCCTTTGATCAGTTTGTTTACGTTATCAATAACTTTCCCGAGTTTGATCTGCATACTCTGGGCATCTACCTGCAGTTCATTGATTAACCGGTCGACCTTGTTGACGAAAAGCACAGGTGTGACGTTCTCTTTTAGCGCTTGTCGAAGCACGGTCTCGGTCTGTGGCATTGCGCCCTCTACAGCATCGACGACCACGATTGCGCCATCGACCGCTCGCATCGCGCGTGTCACGTCGCCTCCGAAGTCGACGTGTCCGGGGGTGTCTATCAGGTTGATTAAGTATTCATCATCATCAAACTCGTGTACCATTGAGACGTTTGCGGCATCGATTGTGATGCCTCGTGCCTGTTCTTCCTCATCGAAGTCCATGAAGAGCTGTCTGCCCGCCAGTTCTTTTGAGATCATGCCTGCGCCTGCAAGCAGGTTGTCTGTGAGCGTGGTTTTGCCATGATCGATGTGCGCAACGATACCTATGTTCCGGATGTTTTTAGGACGGCTCATCAGGTCGCGGACCCGTTCAACCATTTTTTTCTTCGTACCCATATATCTTACCTCTAATTAAAAGTGTTAGATTATCATTACCTTAGGATTTCAGCAATATTAAGTATTGTTATAGCAGACCCCGGGTCAACCGTATCATCCTCATCGCGAGGTGCGCGGCATTCTTGCCATTATCGATCCCGACACATGCTACCGGTACACCCGGCGGCATCTGCACAATCGAGAGCAGCGCATCAAGCCCGCCAAGTTTCTTGCTCACAGGCACCCCGATCACCGGTTTATCAGTCTTTGAGGCAATAACACCGGGAAGAGCTGCTGATAGCCCTGCAATCGCAATAAACACAAGTGCATCACTTCTTTTGAGATAATCCGCCAGTTTTTCAGGATCCCGATGCGCGGATATAACCTGAAGATCGTGTTTCTCGCCATACTCGTTGAGGACTCCGGTTACCTGATCTGCAATTGCCATATCAGACTCTGATCCAAGAATTATTGCGATTCGCGACATTTAAGGCAGGTTTCCTTCACCGCTCAGCTCATGCTGGCGTTCGATGTTCATCCGGATCAGGATCTCAAAGATATCTCTGATTGACCCGGTATCAAGATTCAGTTCGGTTGCAAGATCGATAGACCGATTGAGAACGACATGGTTCTGTCCCGCATCCAAAATACCGGTCCCTTCTACCTTTTTTAACTCGAGAACAGTGCCTGCAAGGTCGGTGCGTTCTGCGATCAGTTTTATGATACTCCCATCGAGTTCTTCGATCTTTTTCCTGACATCTGATAATTCCATACAGTTACCTCGGGTTGTGTTTATACCTGGCGCATCTCGCACTTGTTAGACATTTTTCATTCATACCCGCGACTCTATAACTCTTTTGTCTGGCAGTCCCGCGTATTCCCGGTGTTCTGATCGTGCCGGCTTGAATGACAATTCAACATTATTTTACTGATATAGATGATAAATCAATAGCTTTATATGGTAGAACAGTGTGTGATAACCAACAACACCGATCAAGGTGATTAAAATGGGAAAGAAAACAGAGAAGAGAGAGATCAAAAAAGACGAGCAAGCAGTCTCCCCGGTAATTGGAACCATCCTGATGGTCGCAATCACCGTGATGCTGGCATCAATCGTCGGTGCACTGTCATTTGGGATGAGCGACAGCATGTCCCAGTTACACATAGTTGTGGTGACAGCTGAGAGGCTGAACTCAACAGCAATTGATTTCACGTATGCTGGCGGACCAAGTGCCGATTTTGTGCAGTACCTGAACGTGAGCGTAGATGGAACCTTTCAGGATATCACACTGGATTCGCCGCCCGCAGTTGGTTCAACATGGACATATAACGATCCTGACACAGTACTCTCCAACCGGAATCACGTGATCGCTGTCGCCACGTTTGGCGATGGTAGCGCGCAGGTTGTTCTCGACACGTTCGTATGAGCAACCGCGCCCCCATTTTTTTTGGCTCTCCATTATGTTACGCGAACAAATGAATTAAAAATACACCGGAAAGTGCACACGGTGACAGCGAAACCCGTTAGATAACAGTAAACACCATACAGCCCCCATAGCCCACGCGTTTGTTGCTATGAACGTAATAACACACAAGTTATATCTTTTCAATACCGTAAAATCGCTTGTAATTATCGATTGCACGATTTCCCTGATCAGGATACTCACCCAACAGAAAATCCAGAAACTCATCTTTTGATACACAGTCCCTTGTGAACAACAGGAGTTTTCTTGCCAGTCTCTGTGATCTCCTGTTTTCAGCCGGAATTTCAAAGGATAAGCAAACATCATGCATTGAAAAGCATGCCCTCCGCAGAATTGGTGAAATTGAGCCTATCAGAACACCGTCTTCAAGTTCGATGTATGCCGGGACACCTACCCGATGTATACGACCCGGATCGGTTAATCCGTCAAAATCACTATACGAATGCAGTTCAAGATAGATTTCTGGCTTTATATCGTTGATAGCAGCGATCACGTCCACACCATAACCCCCGTGGTCATAGTATCGGTCGTCAAGGGTGCTGATATAAGCACGGTCTGTGAGTTTTGGAATGATCACAAGCGACCCCGTGGTAGGTGCGTCCAGAGATTCGAGCATCTCGGATGTGTCTTTCCATTCATCGCCGTGTAACCCTCCGATGAACAGCCGTTTTGGATCCCCGCTACCGAGTGTGATTCGTCTTACCATGTGCAATCATGCCATCCACTTTTGTGTTCACGCAATCATTCACCACTGATTGTTTGTGTTTTAGTAGGTGTGCGGAAGAATAGTCTTTCTCATGTACATCAACACAATCAGTGGGTTGGCTGAACACACACATTCCACGCGTAAATCTCATTACACAAAAGACCAAAGTATCATAAGATAATCATGGCAAGAGAAGTGGCAATCATAGGAATCGGGTGCACTGCGTTCGGAGAATTCTGGGATCGGTCGTTTCGCGATATCATTGTGGAGGCAGGCGTTGCAGCAATCGAGGATGCATGCGTGCAGGGCGAGGAGATCGATGAACTCTTTGTCGGTAACATGAGCGCGGGCAGGTTCGTGGAGCAGGAGCACATATCCTCGCTGATCGCGGATTACGCAGGTCTTGCGTCCATGCATGTGCCATCCACTCGCGTGGAGGCTGCATGTGCATCAGGCGGGCTTGCCCTCAGAATGGGCGCGCTCACGATCGCATCAGGACATGCGGATATTGTGATCGTGGCTGGCGTTGAGAAGATGACTGATGTGAGCATGCAGGCGGCAACCGACATGCTTGCGGCAGCGGCTGACCGTGAGTGGGAGGGTTTTGCTGGCGCAACATTCCCCGGACTCTACGCGATGATTGCACGCAGGCATATGCACGAATACGGAACTACGTCGGAACAACTCGCGTCCGCAGCGGTGAAGAACCACCACAATGCAACAATGAACCCCAAAGCACAGTACAGAAACGAGATAACCGTTGATGCGGTGCTGCGATCAGCTATGATCGCGGATCCGCTGCACATGCTTGATTGCTCGCCGATCACGGACGGCGCAGCCGCGGTGGTTCTTGCACCACTGGATATCGCAAGAAAATACACCGACACACCGGTTCGCATCATGGCAACCAGCCAGGCATCCGACACCATCACCATACATGACCGGTCCGACATCACCACACTTGCCGCAACAACCGCAGCTTCATCCCGCGCGTACAAGATGGCAGGGTTAACCGCAAAAGACATTGATTTTGCGGAGGTGCACGACTGCTTCACGATAGCTGAGATATGTGCGATCGAGGATCTTGGGTTCTTTCCAAAAGGAACTGGCGGACCGGTGACCGAGGACGGGGTCACCGCAATCGACGGTGATCTTCCTGTGAATCCGTCGGGCGGTCTGAAAGCCTGCGGGCATCCGGTGGGTGCAACCGGCATCAAGCAAGCCGTAGAGGTCGCAACACAACTACGCGGCGATGCAGGCAAGCGGCAGGTTGCAGGCGAGGTTGGACTGACACACAACGTTGGCGGTTCAGGCGGCACCGCAGTGGTGCACATCCTCTCAAGGTGACCGAAAAATTGTGCGCTCGGACGACCGCATGGTCACACGGGTTTTCACGATAAAAACTGCTTGGATACCTTCTACCGGAGGGTTTTCCGCGCATGCACATAGTGTCAGGGAATATGTGGTCCCGGAGACTCCGGGTTAAATGCACACAAAAGGTTATTCGGATGTGCCAAACAAAGCATCCGCAATGAACCCCTCTGCAAAGACCCGGTCCAAAACGATCTCAGTCACGGTAGTCACCCGCGGAAAGTACGGGAAGCGTGCGATCCGGACTATTCAAGAGAAGACCGGCTTTAAGGTAACCGAGGTCACCATCCCCACAGACCTCCCGGATTTCATCGAGGATACTGCGCCTTACACCCGGGACGCTGCGCCGGCGCTAACGTCCGATCTGGTTATTATCTTTGCCCTGCATCCCGACCTTACACCCGCCTTTACGAAGTGTGCCGCAGAATCGGGGGCAGGCGCAATCATCATATCAGGAAACGACACATCAGAACTCCGGAAGATCGCATCAACATACCAGATACCGATTCATGCTGACGAGATCTGTTGCTCGCTTGTGCCATGTAACAACCGGGTGATTGACGAATTCACATCGGTTCTTGGAATGCCGGTCTTCAGGATCCTGGTGGAGGACGGGGTCGTGTTAGACGTTGAGGTTATGCGAGGTTCTCTGTGTGGTGCAAGCTGGTGGGTGGCATCGCAGCTACCCGGCACGCCGGTCGCAGACGCCCCGGCAAAAGCAGGGTTGCTTGCAGGGCAATACCCGTGCCGTGCCGTGCGTGGCACACGCGGCGGAATCCACCGGTCGTCAGAGATCCATAAGAAAGCGGTTGAGGCGGCGCTGACCTGCGGGGTATCAGTGGATCCCGGAGGTCAATCGTTATGATGCAACGTGCTCATGTTATTATGTGTGCGCACTAATCTTTTTCTTTGTAAATCACCATATTTTTCTTCGAGTTCATGGAAAAACTCCTCGCGGTTGACTAAATACTTTTCACCAAGTTCCTTACGGACTTTTCGCTGAAATTCCACTGCATCAAATTTCTTTTTCATAAATAATCTCCCTTGGGCTTCTAAGGGCTTGCCAGAAAACAATCTGTTAAAATTCGTGGCATTCGGCACATTCGTGATAAAATCAGCATAAAGGATCACGAATGGCACGAATGAACGAATCGCACGAATGTCGGGGATGTAGCGTGACATCAGCCAACTTTGCTACTTTATTTTTCGGTAAGCACTAA
>RXIK01000051.1 GCA_004211975.1 Methanosarcinales archaeon
ATAAAACTTTTAGCCACAGATGAACACTGATTTCACAGGTTAACGATATAAATGACTTTTCAGATCGATAGCGCTCAATTTTATCAGTTGTGCTTACACAAGACAACCCCGGGTAACCAGAAAATAATAAAAAGTCTCCCCAATCGACACTAATTGAAATAGCTTATGATGATGGAAGCGTAGAGGAGGTCTGGTGATGGGAGTTGTTCAGAGAATGGTGGAAACCGGGGGTATGCCATAAAAATGACCACGCCTGACTCAGAACCGTTCACAATCACTGCAATAAAACTGTTCTCAAGAAGATATGGGGGGGACTGTAATACTCGGTTTGAGATATGGGATTGTGATGGGAACACGTTTTATTCGGATGTTGTGTCACACTCAGAATATTCTGCCGCGGTAGATTCATGGGGTTCTGCTGCATGGGGCTACAAGGGCGTACCAAATATTGTGGGGTGCGGTGACTTTTACATAGCTATGTACACGGATTCAACTAATCCTGATGATGCTGTGTATCCAGATACAGGGGTGTATGTAGGTTATGATACTTCATTCTCATCAGATCGATCGTGCACTGTTCAAGAAAAAACTTTTACGTGGGATTTAAGCACACCTCAAGAAACCACCAACTGGAGGATACGCATCGTTGGAATGAAGAAGTAACCAATTGTGGTTGTTTCACTAATGCCAATCCTACTACCACGCATCATCCCGCGCAACTTCCCGCAGCCGCTCAACCCCTTTGACCTCTTTAATCACGTGAGCAACCGCGTCGGGCACGAGGTTTTCCCATGCTTCTCCGGTCAGCATTTTTTTTCGGATAGCGGTTCCGGAATAGGTCTTCCGCTGGTACATTGGGGAGCGCTTGACCATAACTCCGGCTTCGTCAAAGAGCCTGTAGACTAGTGGGTTGTTTGTGTACGTGAGATCGAAGTGCGGAGTCATGGATTTCACGTGTGAGACCCAGACCGCATTTCGCTGTATGTCCTCGATTGGGATTACGTAGTAATCAGTATCTAAATCTTTCAGCGAACGTGAGATCATGACTACACGTTCGCCTGCCGTAAACGGATTTTCAACCTCGTGGCTGCGTTGTGCGCTGCCAATCCCGATCACAATCTCATCGACCTCGTCAGCGATGCTTGAAAGGACGGTGTGGTGTCCTGTGTGGTACGGCTGAAAGCGCCCGATATAAAAAGCACGGCTAATGCGCTGCTCCTTCCTTTGGCGCATTATTTTTGTGCTTCATGCCTGCAAGTTTTTTTATTAGGAACATTCCTGGCTTTGGGTCGTCCATGTACTCGATGCCCTTCACCTTGTTCAAATATTTCTCTCCGGTATCGGTTCTGACGATTACTGAGTTCCATCCATCCGGTGCGCCTACTGATCCAACCGAGATGTCTGCGTAGTATGCGGTGTAATCAAGACAGTGGTGGCAGGGGTTTCGTGCAAGCGCCGCAATTTCTTTGATCGCAACACTGTGACCTTCTGGCTCCTCGCCATTGTCGCCGTTCTTGGTGAATGCCCAGAATTTGCCTCCTCCGAAGTCCATCTTCACGACCTGTTTGATATCGAGTCCCATGATGTTCGGGATGATGTTTTCGCAGAGTGCCTCGCTGGTGAAGCTCTCCATACAGAGGATTCCAACCACAAGTGCAATTTTGTCGGTCATGTTATCGCGCATAAGCGCGGCTCCATGAGCTTGACACGGTACTCCTACGACTGCGATCTTCTCGTACTTAGTCATTGCCTCCTTAAGCTGCGCAAGCACCGGTGCTGAACTGTATTTTGTGCCCTTTGATAAATCAACATCTGACGCCTTCGTCAGTGTGAATGGCTCGATATTCCAGTTCTCATCTCGCTTGATGCCAACAGCACAGTCGATCTCTCCCTGCTCGAATAAGGATTTAAGTATTGCTGATACGACAGCACCGTCCTGTCCTTCTAGCTTGCTCTTTCCTCCTCTGAAGCTTCGGACGTTGTCAAACTCGTCTTCAGGGAATCCATCCACCACAGGACAAACCCTTGAACAGGTCAGACAGTCTTCACAGACCTCACATGCTGCGCCGTGAACATAATAAGTCAGATTATTTGGGTCGCGTCTGCTTGCGCTCGGGGGACGAGTCTCATCTCCCGGAACATCTGCCTCCGACTCTACGTAAACGGCGTTTAAGGGGCATGTTGCTTCGCATGCCCCGCAAGCCGCGCAGACGCCATTTTCAATGACTTCTACAATCTTTGGCGGCAAATCACTCAGCCTCCAATGATCTCCTTTCCGATCAGCTTGATCGCCTTCTCTTTGTTAGGACCAAGTGGCGATCCCGCAACGATCTGGGTTACACCCATCTTGGTGAGTTCGTCGATTCTTGCCACACAGTCAGCTGGTGTGCCATAGATCGAGAATGCGTCCATCATCTCGGTTGTGATCACACCACCCATCAGGGTGCCGAAGTCGCCCTTCGCGATTGCTCCGCCGATCGTACCGATCACGCTTGGGTCGATGCCGTGTCGCTCAAGAACCGGTGGTGGCGATCCTGCAACAATGAATGCAACAACGATTTTTGCCGCGTTCAGTGCCTTATCGACCTTTTTGTCGATTGAGAAGCATGCGTACGCAGTTACATCGATGTCTTTCATATTCCTGCCGGCTGATTTCGCGCCCTTCTTGATCGCTGTTACTGCGACCTCGAAGTCCTTTGGATGTGATGCGTTTATGAGCGCACCATCAGAGATCTTTCCTGCAAGCTCTAGCATCTTTGGTCCCTGTACTCCAAGATAGATCGGGATGTCTCCTGCAGGGAATGCCATCTGGGCGCCAGAGAGTGATACCAGGTCACCCTTTTGATTGACTGGCTTTCCGGCAAAGAGGTCGCGCATTGCTGAAACGGTCTCTTTTGTCATGGTGAGTGGCTTTGTCCACTCGATTCCCATCTTGTCAAATGTTGCCTTGTCGCCCGGACCGAGTCCAAAGATTGCACGTCCGCCCGAGATCTCGTTTACTGCTGCAATACTGGATGCTGCAACCGCCACGTTTCTCGTGTAGGGATTTGTGACACCGCTTCCGAGCTTGATTGTGTTGGTGTTGGCTGCGAGCACCGCAAGCGTGGTGTACACGTCGCGGTTGTTGTAGTGGTCTGTTATCCACACGTTGTCGAACCCGTTCTGCTCAGCCATCTTCGTATAATGAGCTATCTTCAAAACAGGGTCGCTTGGTACAAATTCGATTCCATATGCCATGGTTCGTCCTCCCAATACTATAGGGTTGGATTGATCGTTGATGTAATGACTTAAAACCTTATTGGTGTGTGATGTTTGTGATATGCGGTGGCACAACCAACCCCGGTAATTCTTATTCTAAAGTCGGTCAGGGCGGAGCATACATACTTAGAATTGTTAGGTAAAAGTCATCTGATAACAGTAAATTATTTATTCCTTTGAGTTATAACTCTGTTATTAAGGGGTGTATGGGGAGGCATATATGCTTGAATAATCAGAAATCGATCACCGGGAACGTTGCGTTACTCTGCGCTGTGCTAATCGGAATCACGAATATATATGTAGCGCCAATTTATGCCGGCAAATCCGGTTTTATGGTGCTGTTTGTGCTGATGGTGCTCACAGGACTTGCCGTGCCGGTTATATACATGATTCCGAACCACGCGATCAAGTTTGCAGCATACATATTCCTTGGTTTTTCTGCATATTGGGCTGTGGGCGCTGCAATGAATCTCACGCACACCGGAGATATCTTTGACTCATTCCAGTTCTTACCAGTGGTCATCTTTGCCATGGCAAACTCTATTATTATTCTCATCGCAATCGTGGACGCGCCGAAGTATGGATATGGATTTGCAGGGGTGGGAGTTGCTATTGTGATATATACAGCTATAATGGCAGGGAATATTGATTTTATTGGCGGTAAACCAGATCTGCTTCTGTTAGCGTTCGTTCTATGCTCATTAATCCCATTGCTGTGGTGCTATCTGCTTGCAGGCACTGCAAGAAATCTCGTGTTCTCTGCCACCAATCGATTCTATGCGACGCTGAAAACAGGAATTTTGACGCTTTCCGTCTTTATATTACTTGTTTCAACGGTTGCAATCAGTAAACTCCCGATCAATGAACTCTCAGATATAAGCATTTTTCTCTCGGTGACCCGCGGAGAACTTCTGAAACTCTGCTGGTATTATCTCTTAGCTAACGTTGTCTTTGGTATGTTCGTTTTCCTCGCAAACCATCTGGTGTTAAACGCGTTTGACATTGAAAAAACGATCACAGGGGAGGGAACTGTTATGTATCACAGGTTGGCAGATGAAGAGGATGAGGAGGATGATGAGGGTGAAAAACTGGAAAATCCATATAACTCAATATTAGAGGGGATGCATAGTTTTCAGAGTGAATTCAAGAAGGGGGATTTGAATCGGCTGACGTGTGTGCAGGGCGTTGGTAAATTCCGGAATGAGCTGGATTTACTGGTCTCAAAGTATGATTACGGGTCGAAAGACGATGCCGAAGAATTGTTACACCAAATAGAGCAAAATATGGAGTTTTCATTCAAATAAATGCTGACAACAGACGACTATCTCAAAATTCTTGAGACATGCACGATCAAAGGACATGATGACGCTATTGTACGGGCGCTGCGCTATATTGATCTTGGTTACCCGATCCTGCTGCACGGTCCACCGGGTAACGGGAAAACAACGATCGCAGAACATATTCTGACATGCATCGGTGGTGGTGAGGACACGTTCTATGAGATTGAGGGCACAGAAGGGATGAATGAGTACCATATCATTGGGGGATTTCATCCGCTCTCGATGTCGGGTAACTCTGCGCTTGCAGAGCGGTTTGTGTATAAGCATGGGATCGTTGCGCGGGCGATCTTTGACCGTAAGAATCTCTTGATTGACGAGTTTACGCGTGCGCCGAGTTCTGCGTACTCAGGTCTCTTTATGCTGCTTTCACTTGGAAGATTGCCGCTTGAATATAAGGAAACGACCCTTACGAAGCCGGATGGCTGGGTACTAATTGCAACCACGAATTTCGGGGACGAGGGGACGTACCGGCTCAGTAATGCTTTGAAAAGGCGTTTTGTCCCGATAGACATCAGTTATCCGAGTATTTCCACAGAGAGAACGCTGCTTACATCGATCACGCCAGATCTTGATGAAAAAGTGGTAGAAGGCATACTCACGTTCGCAGATGAGACTCGAACGATCTGGAAGAAGGATCGCGGGATTCCGCAGGGGCTATCCACCGATGGAGTCATCAGAATGGCTCGGTACTGCGAGCTTTCCATGAAACAAGGCTCGGATTATGTTAGTGCGTTCATGGATGCTGCATTCCATCAGAGCATGATCATTGCGGACGAAACTGATCCGTATTCGCTGCACCGGGTGCAGGAACTGGTGATTTCAGTTGGAGACACGTTGTGAGTGTATGGCGTGTATGTGTGGGAAATTATGGGTAAAAGGGATAATCGGTGTGAAAATGTTGTTGGGCGAAATGAAACATGCGACCTAAATTAGGAATTATCTCGTGCATACATAGAATATGAGATGTGGGGGCAAAAATGCATATTAGCAACATAGTAAACAGATCTACAGATGATCTTGTGGCTGGTACACTGACATACTGCGCACAATTTCTTGAAAAGCGTAAGCCTCGAATTTACCGAACAATAATTGATAATTGCAGGAATATTGGTAGTGATGTGCTTAAAAGAGATTATTATGTACCCCCGTCACTTGAACGAATGAAATACCAGCCGTACGACGGCGCTGGCATCATTGCGGTCAATCGCACGCAACAGGAGTTCTGTACCCGGGGGCGGCAGATGGATGCGGTCATTGGAAGATCGAGGGTGCGGAGCAAGCCCGCGCTGCATTTTGCAGTCCTGTTTGATAACTCGGACCAGATGACTGCGTGGGCAAGAACCCGGATGATCGGGCGCAAGGTGCCTGGCAAGGACGCGCCATCAGCGTTTGCAAAGATCGCTGCGATCGCGCTGCTGGAGGAGATCTGCGATGCTGAGACCAGATCGCTCATCACCTTTGGATCAGATATTAGTGCAGATATCGATGTTCATGGCGACATTGATTATGGGGCATTGCTTGCATCGGACGGTGCGGGATGTTGCAGGCTTGATCTTGCGCTTGCATCGCTGCTTCGCAGGAGGTGGGATGTTCGGAAAGGCGCGCGGCAACTGATTATACTTACGGGCATGCCTCCCGGGACCGGGACCGGCGTGTTACTTGACGACATTGGCGTGCAGGAGACAAGCCTGCTGTACATGCGGCGGATGGTTAGGGAAGGTGTAAGGATCCTGTATCTTCCGATGCTCCCGCAGACCGGACTTATTGACACAAGAATCGGGGCGTATACAAGCAGAACCTTTGCCCAGCGTGTTCATGAGCTTAGAATTGCTGTTTCAGTGATTGGGCGGGCAGATACTTTCGTGCAGGCGTTGCGTGGTGGTATCAAGCAGATGCTGCAACAGAGTCAGAATCAGGGGTGCTGAAGTGTTTGCAATTCAATAGTTCCCGGTACACACGCAAGAATATTGCGCCCATTGACTAATGATGAATAGTAAAACGTAATAGTGCTACGGGAAAATGTACGTGTTTAGTTGAGGCGGAAAAACCACGAGATTTGATGATTTTACGAGATTGATGATGAAAACAATAAAACAGGTTGGGGGAGTCATTAAATTGAGAATGCTTCATTGGCAGATGTTACCGAAAAACGGGCGGGAAACCGGGAGGGTGCCAAGGAGGCTATGACCCTGTATAACTTGCTGCAAGCCATCGAGTGCCAGACGGTTGATACTGAGTTGACTGCACTGGTAGATACTCGTATAAAGGAGTTTGAGGGACTTGGAGAGAAGCCGTGCGGCGAAATTTTTAAGGAGCTTTGTTTCTGCATCTTAACCGCTAATTTTGCTGCTGAAAAGAGCATGAAAATTCAGGAAGCGATTGGGGGTGGATTTTTAACTTTTTCTGAGACGAAATTAGCAGGTAAACTGAAAGAACTTGGTTATCGCTATCCAAACATCAGGGCAAAATATATTGTGGAGGCAAGAAGGTATAAAGATTCGTTGAAAGAGACTGTTAAGTCTTTTAACGACGAATATGACTCCAGGGAGTGGCTGGTTAAGAATGTGAAAGGGATTGGCTATAAAGAAGCGAGCCATTTTCTCAGGAATATTGGCTACAAAAATTCAGCGATCGTGGATTTTCACATAATCGATCTTTTGGCGAGGTGTGGGCTGATTGAAAAGCCAAAAACTCTCACAAAAACAAGATACATGGAAGTTGAGGAGTTGCTCGGGAAAATTGCGACAGAAGCAGACATGGATCTGGCAGAACTGGATTTGTATCTCTGGCATATCGAAACAGGAAAAGTGCTGAAGTGAACCCGATCGTTGGTGGGCCGGATGATGCCTGCCACTATGTTCATGTATATGCCCATTCTTATATTACATTTCAGGCATTTTGGCGGCATAATTTTAAGTACACCACCGCGGATTTATGATTACCGCTAACAGCGACATAAGGAGACGTACCATGAAGGAACAGACCGAAGTTCGGAATCTCAGAGAAGGCAGATATGTGATTATCGATGATGAAGTATGTGCGATCAAGGGGATTTCGAAATCAAAGCCAGGAAAGCATGGATCTGCCAAAGCGCGGGTCGACACAATCGGACTTTTTGATGGGCAGAAGCGATCAATTGTGCAGCCCGTATCAGCCAAGATATTCGTGCCGATCGTCGAGCGCAAGACCGCGCAGGTCCTCTCGATTACAGGTGACGTTGCACAGTTGATGGATATGACTGAGTATACCACATTTGAGCTCTCTATCCCTGCAGAGTTTCGTGATCGTGTTGCCGAGGGAAATGATATCTCATACATCACCGCAATGGGTAAGATGCGGCTTGATATGAGATAATACGCAGCACATAATGTGTAACATACAATAATGTTCAGAGAGCGTGTCTTCGCTGATGCATCGTCCAGTTACGAAGATGCTGACTTCGTGATGTTCGGCGTGCCTTTCGATGCCACGTCGTCCTTCCGGTACGGCAGCAGCGAGGCGCCTGATGTGATAAGAAAGGCAAGTTACAACTTTGAAACATACAACGATTTTTTTAATATTGATCTGACCGATCTCCATATCCACGACCTTGGTGATCTTGATCTCGATACCCACACCGGTGATATGCTTCATGCGGTCCACGATGTCGCTACAATGATCATACGGGATGGTAAAGTTCCGATCATACTTGGCGGCGAGCACACGCTGACTTATAGCTGTGTCAGGGCTTTTACAGAGGCGTCTGACAACCCCCCGGATTTTGGAGTGATCGTTCTTGATGCACACCTCGATCTGCGCGACGAATATCTCGGAGCCAAGCAGTCACATGCATGTGTCTCAAGAAACATCATCGACGACCTGACTGATAACTGCGTTCTAATCGGCGTGCGGAGCGGTTCGGCAGAGGAATACGCCCACGCAAAGGAAAAAGGGGTTTTATGGCACTCTGCCGATAAGGTGGACGATGCCGGGATAGAACCTGTGATCCGTGAAGCGCTCGACGCACTGTCTGATCGCGGCTGCAAACGGATTTACCTGTCCATCGATACTGATGTGATCGATCCAGCTTATGCACCCGGCGTTGGCAACCCTGAGCCGTTTGGGTTAAGCCCGCGGGACGTGCGTGATGCAATACGAATTGCTGCGCCGTATACATGTGGTTTTGACCTTGTTGAGGTAAACCCGGGCTACGACCGAGGGGAAAGTGCGATGCTTGGCGCAAGGCTGGTGCGGGAGTTTATCGCGGCAAAGAGCGTTCGTACTTGTTAGTGTATGCAGGCACGTC
The DNA here is from genome assembly GCA_004211975.1 of Methanosarcinales archaeon. GTDB lineage: Archaea > Halobacteriota > Methanosarcinia > Methanosarcinales > Methanogasteraceae > Methanogaster_D. The sequence goes on from RXIK01000051.1 coordinate 8,884, forward strand.
CGGGCATCACACCGGTCGCAGGGGTTAGGTACATATTGTTACTGGTTCAGATGTAGACGGTGTATACTCATGAGAATCGCAATACTTGATCAGGACCGGTGCCAGCCGGGAATGTGCTCGCTTGAGTGCATCAAATACTGTCCGCGCGTGCGGACAGGTGATGAGACCATCAAAATGGAGGGGAAAAAACCGGTCATTTCAGAAGAACTCTGCATAGGATGCGGTATATGCACCAAAAAGTGTCCATTTGGATCTATTAAGATTATATCACTACCAGAGTCACTGACCGAGCCATCACACAGATATGGCGCCAACGGTTTTGTGTTATACGGCATGCCAATACCGCAGCAGGGCAAGGTGGTCGGAATACTCGGTCCAAACGGGATCGGTAAAACAACTGCGGTCCAGATCCTATCAGGAAATATGAAGCCAAATCTTGGGGTTGATGCGGGTTGGGATGATATTTTCAAGTATTATGCTGGTTCTTCACTTCAAGACTATCTGATGAAAATATCACGGAACGAAATCAAATTATCTCAGAAACCACAGTATGTGGACCGGATTCCCGGGGCGTTTAGCGGCGACGTATTAGAATTACTGGAACGGGTGGACGAACGCGGGGAACTCAACAACCTGATCTCAAAACTCGATATCAAACATATCTTACACCGTGATTTAGGTGATCTCAGCGGCGGCGAGCTCCAGCGCATCGCAATCGCGGCGTGCGCAGCCAAAGATGCCGATTTCTATTTCTTTGACGAGATAAGCCCCTATCTTGATATTCACCAGCGTATCCGCGCGGCGGTCATGATCAGAGAGCTTGCAGAGCACAGCGCCGTAATGGTCGTTGAGCACGATCTCGCAATCCTTGACTTGCTTGCTGATGTCGTGCATGTCGGGTACGGCGAACCGGGCGGGTTTGGCGTGATCACACACCCAAAAGGCGTGCGGCAGGCGATCAACCAGTACCTGCGCGGGTTTCTGCCAGAGGAAAACGTGCGGATCCGACCAACCGCAATCTCTTTTGAGGTGCATGCGCCAAGATCAGCGAGGGATATCCCGACACTCTTCGAGTTTTCAGGATTTACGAAAGCGTATGACGTGTTTTCACTTGACGTGGCTGGCGGCGAGATGCGCGTCGGCGAGGTTGTCGGCGCAGTCGGTCCAAACGGGATCGGTAAGAGTACGTTTGCAAAACTGCTCGCCGGCGTGGCTACACCGACAACCGGGGAGATACCCGCCAACATCAAGATCTCGCACAAGCCACAGTACATAAAATCGGACTCCGATCTTCGCGTCCACGATTTTTTAAGAATTATCACGCGCAACGTCGACACCAGTTATTATGAGACCGAAATCACAGGTCCGCTCCAGCTCAAATACCTGATGGAACGAGAGATCTCCGACCTCAGCGGCGGCGAGCTTCAGCGAGTCGCAATAGCCGCATGTCTCTCGAGAGATGCGGATCTTTATATTCTGGATGAGCCGTCCGCGCACCTTGATGTCGAGCAGCGAGTCTCCGCGTGTACCGCGATCAGGCGGTTTGCCGAGAACAGGCATGTGACCGCGATCGTGATTGATCACGACATCTACATGGTTGATATTCTGAGCGATCGGCTGCTGGTCTTTGATGGCGAGCCTGCCGTGCACGGCGAGGTCTTCGGACCATTTGACCTGCGTGAGGGGATGAACATGTTCCTTGAGAATTTAAACATCACGTTCAGACGCGACGAGGAGACAAAGCGACCAAGGATCAATGAACAAGGATCGCGGCTGGACCGGGAACA
>RXIK01000052.1 GCA_004211975.1 Methanosarcinales archaeon
GGTGTTTACGCCGGTTACAGCGTACGCATAATTGTATTGTTCGAGATCGCCATATTTGACGCGTGCATAGCCGTTCTCACCCCATCCTTGTCCCCAGCTGTTCTTGATGATCCAGCAATCATCGGAATCATCCCATCCAACCAGAACCACTGCGTGGTTTGCCCAGCCAACACCATTCTCGCGCGACTGTGTTGGGGCGTAGACCCCTGTTTTATAGTAGTACCAGTCATTTGGCACGGTTATCACGACTGACATTGGTCCGTACTGCTGAAGTGCTGCTTTGAAATCCTCTTTTGTTGGTTGGACATACACATATCCATCGATCTTCAGTGCCCGGTCGGCGTGGTCTGAACACGGGTTGCAATCGGAATTTCTTGCGTCATAAGGAGTGCAGTCTTCATCAGGCACGCCTGTGTCCCTGATGTAGTCAAGTGCCCAGTCAGGCCATCCGCCGCTGCAACTTCCGGCACGGCAACAGTCAGACACAAGGTGCTGTTCTGACAGGTCAACATTCATGTCAGGATTGTTTGTGTAGATTTGGACTGCTGATTCCACCGCGCCAATTGCGGAGAATGCCCAGCAACTGCCGCACGATCCCTGGCTGCGTACTGGTGTTACCCAGTTCTTGCCATCCTTGTCGCGCCAGTCAAATGTGCTTGCTGATACATTCGCTGCTGACACACTTGTTGCTGACACACTTGTTGCTGACACACTTGTTGCTGACACACTTGTTGCTGACACGCCGGTTGCCATTATGCCTGTGCTCGCCGGTCGCACCACTGTGGCGCTTAGTTGTGGCGCAGCGATTCTTGCGCCGCACAGTGCCATCTTCTCATCTGCTGAAAACCCTGAAACTGTTGTCTCGCCAGCGATCCATCCGCCGTTGTTCTCGTCTATTGCTGCTTGAATATCGTTTATCTTGCTGAGTTCCTGCGACACTACGTCGCAATCCGAGTTCGCTGAAACCGCACCGGTTAAAGCGAGCATGATCACCATCGAGGTGATGTATGTTAATATTGTTTTGGTCATGTGTTGTTGCCCCCGTTGCCCCATTGCGGGGTTTACTTGCGCCATGCGGGTTGGTTGCGTGGTTAGCGAGTTCACCCCGAACATACCTCATTATGATAATAATCATAATGTGTATAATCTATAGTTAAACCCACCACTACATAAACCCTTCGGAAAACCGAGGCTGCCACATTACGTGGTGCTTGGGTCATATCCTTGCAGGTGGTGCGCTCGAATGAGCTCAAATACAGCATGAAATCTCTTGAATGAATCGAGTTCCTTGGTAAATAACCTGTAATCTACGTCCATCTGTGAAATAGGTGGCTGACAAAAGTTTTTAGCCACAGATTAACACGGATTACACAGATTTCTCCTGCAACTCACTTGAACATATTCGTGGAATCTCGTGTAACTCCGGATGGCGTGACAGTCCCGGAAAACCAGAACAACCACACCACACAACACCAGTGGTTCTGAAGGTGTTATCGATCGGAATCCGGTGCTGACCGCTCCCAGGTTCAGGATATCCGGAAAAACGGAGTTTCGAGCTGACCCCACACAATCACAGACAGGTTGTATCTACGAGATGTTCTCACTCGCAAACTACCAAAAAACCAAAGAGCCAAAAAACACCTGTTTTCTGGCACGCCCCCACACATCCTGATAGGCAATAAATAAAACGATGGATGATATCACCCATCCTTTTTCACACACCTCACCGCAACAATCATGAGCGAGCCGATCAGTGCGACCAGTCCGGGAGGCGTAAGTACAGGAACCGGGACCGGACTCTTGAACTTGTTCTCCTTGCAATTATTCTCTTCATTGCTCTCGGAGACGACATTGTCCCGGTCCGCGCAGACCTCAATTGTATCGGCATCACCAGTCATTGTGAACGGTCCGAGTGTGGCTGTGTGGCTTTCAACCGGAGATAATGCCGGAACCACATCGGTTGCAGCATAGGCTCCATCAATCTTAACCAGGGTTGTGCTTGCGCCTGCGTCACCCGATCCGGTGTTTGTCATGGTGTACCTGATGTTGTAGGTCTTATCTTTCATAACTGACCATGATTCGGACTTGTTAGTGATCATGAGGTCGCGGGTGGAAATCATGAATGATCCGTTGTTCACCCTGAATGCTATCGTCATATAGTCTATATCAAAGATGTTTGCGGATGTGATGCTTAGCGGGCATGCATCTCTGTCATCACCTACTGCGATGAGATTGAGATATGCAAAGGCGATGTTCCCGCTCAGTCCCTCAACATCAATCGCGTTTGCACACATCCATCCCGAACCATTGTCGACCCGGTACTTAAACGAGTAACGTAAATCACCCTGAATGACATCGGTCACATGGACTACTGTGGAGTCATAAGTGAAGGTGATATTGCCACCGCCAAGCATCACCACGTTGTTGACCATTATGGGTGCTTTGACCGTGTTACCTGAGTTAACACTGAAATCATCGATGTCAATGGTTGTTTCGGATGCGGATACGAGCGATATCAAGATGAGTATAAGGATGCCTGAACCGGCAAGCTGCATCAAGCGGGTCATGGTGAAATAAAAAGGAGGGAGAGGAGATTAAGGTTCCTCTGCCTTGCCACTTGCATACATCGCTATGTACAGTGCGTCCATCAGGTCCACAACACCGTCACCCAGCGGGTCTCCGGCTTCGCCCACGACGTCCCCTACCAGTACATCAGGTGGGTTCAAGGCGTCCGGTTCGATGCCTGCCGCACAGTTGGATATGTAGTCCGCATCCATGTCGTCAACGAGACCATCACCGTTCACATCACCCCTCTTAAGGGCTGTTAGAGTGGTGCTCACCGAATCATTGATGCCGCCCTCGTTATCGGTTGCAGTAATAGTTAACTGGTGGGTGAAGTCCGGGACATTAATAGTAACATCTATTGCGTTTGTGGTCACTTCCCACAGATCCTCTGAGACATGTGTCATCGGCTGGTCCGATAATCCGCCGATCGATGAGAGATTGATGGTGACCTCTGTAACGTTACCGTCCACATCAGTTACCCGGGCACGCAGCGAAGTGATGTCTGTTCCGGGTGCTCTGGGTCTGCCGCTTGCATAGAGTATCGTATCCGGAGTTGCAGATACGGATGTCACCTCTGGCGGTATGTTATCCCGGATGCTAAATGTTCCATTCCTCCGTATGTGAGCGATCTCCCTGAAGGATATATCCAGCAATCGACTATCCTCAAACTCCATCTTGCTCACATCGTTCTTGTTGCCAACGGCGGTGAGGGTGAGGTGTGCAAAGGTCACGTTTCCACTCAGTCCATCCACATCAAGCGCGTTTGCACGCATCCATCCGAAACCGTTGTTGACATTAGACTTAAATGAGTAACGCATGTCGCCCCTGCTAACATCAGTCATACAAATCACTGTTGGATCATAAGTGAACTTAAGCTCGCAGACGCCCATATTCACCGTGTCAAAGACCGTGATCGGGATTGTTACTGTCTCGCCAGGTCTTACAACGACATCTTCGATATGCAGGGTTGCCGGAAGTCTTACCTCGTATGTTGTTCTGTTGTTCGTAGCCACATTGCTGTTGTTTGACGCGTCGGTTGCAACAACTGTTATGTTGTATGTGCCGAGGGTGCCTGCTGCTATTACCGTGCCAACGTACGTGTCGTTAGCAGTGAGCGATAGTGCAATATTGTTAGCAGTCACACTCGCTACGCCCGACTCATCGTTTGCGTTGACCGTCACGTCGATCGACCCATCTGGCATAGTAACCTCCGGATCAATCGCCACCGAGGTTATCTTTGGCGGTTTCATGTCGTTTTCCGATATAATCTCAAATGATCCATTGTTCACCGTGTAGGTCATCTCGATGTAATTTATGTCAATGGGATTTGCGGATTTGATGTTTAGCAGGCTCGTGTCTCCCACCTCGCCTACTGCAGTGAGATTGATATGCGCAAAGGTCACGTCTCCACTCAGCCCTGCCGGGTCAAGCGCGTTTGCTTGCATCCATCCGGAACCGTTGTTGACATTGGACATAAACGAGTAACGCAGGTCTCCGGGGGTAACGCCGGTCACATGAACTATGGTGGGATCATACGAGAAGTTGATCTCGCAGCCGCCCAGCATCGCAGTATCGTTGATCATAAGGGGTGCTGTGACCGTGTCGCCTGATTTGACGCTGTAGTCATCGACGCCGATGGTCGTTTCAGATGCAGATACCAGCGATATTGAGATGAGCAGAAGGATGCCTAAACCGGTCAGTTGTATAAATCGTGTCATGGTATCAGAAAAAAAAGAAGGAGAGAAGCTCAAGGCTCCTCTACCATACCTTCGGTGTACTTTGCTATGTACAATGCGTCCACCAGATCCACAACGCCATCACCCATCGGCTCGCCAGCTTCGCCAACGACATCTCCGACCAGCAATGAGACTTCCGGTTCAAGACCTGCCAGATAGCGGGACATGTAATCCGCATCCATCTTGTTGACGTAACCATCCATGTTCACATCGCCTCTCTTAAGGACGGTTAGCTCAATGCTCACCGGATCGCTGATGCCACCATCGTTATCGGTTGCAGTGATGGTCAACTGATTGACGAAGTCAGGAACATTAACACCAACCTCTGTTGCGTTCGTGATCGTAGTCCACATATCACCTGCTACATGATTCATTGGGTGGGTGGATGATCCACCTATCGATGAGAGATCGATAGTGACCTCTGTGACATTACCATCCTCATCAGTCACATAAGCATTCAGCAAACTGATGTCTGTTCCGGTTGCTCTGGGTCTGCCGTTGTCGTAGAGTATCGTATCAAGAGTTGCGGATACGTTTGACACCACTGGTCGCACGTTTGACACTATACTAAACACCCCATTATCTATTTCGTGAGCGATCTCACCAAATGATGCATCGACCAACTGACTGTCCTCAAGCACCATCTCGCTTGTATCGCTCTTGTTACCAACAGCGCGGAGGGTGACGTGTGCAAAGACCACATCCCCACTCACCCCATTCACGTCAAGCGCGTTTGCTTGCATCCATCCGGAACCGTTGTTGATGTTGTACTCAAACGAGAAGTTCATGTCCCCACGGGTGACTTCAGTTACACAAATGACTGCCGGATCATAAACGAAATTGATCGTGCAGCCCTCCATAGCTACCACGTCAGAGACCAGGATTGGAACAGTCTTACTCTCCCCCTGTCTTACCTCAACATCTTCTATGGACAGGACCACTGGAAGTATCACCTCGTACGTTACCGAGTCTGTGGCTGTGTTGTTATTGTCTGACGCGTCGGTTGCAACAATGGTTACGGTGTATACGCCAGGAGCGCTTACAGCGACTATCCCGCCAACGTATGTGTTGTTGTCACCTGGTACGAGTTCCGTGCAGTCAGCAGTTACACTGGCTATGCCTGAGTCGTCAGTCGCAGTGACCGTCACGGTGATTAACTCTCCTGCCTCAACTTCTGCCGGATCAAGCAGCACCGAGATTATCTCTGGCAGTATTATGTCTCCAGGGTCTTCCGGTACTGTGTATGTTGCCTCGGCTGTGGCTGTGTTATTGTTGTCTGATGCGTCGGTTACAACAATGGCTACGGTGTATTCGCCAGGAGCGCTTACAGCGACTATCTCGCCAACGTATGTGTCGTTGTCACCTGCCACGAGTTCCGTGCCGTCAGCAGTCACACTGGCTATGCCTGAGTCGTCAGTCGCAGTGACCGTCACGGTGATTAACCCATCTGCCTCAACTTCTTCTGCCGGATCAAGTATCACCGAGATTATCTCTGGCGGTGTTATGTCTTCAGGACTCATGAGATTGATGTTGTGCGTTAAGACTTCAGCATTTATCTCGTCCTGGGTAATTACGTGTTCTGTGACACTCGACTGACTTTCATCCGGGCTTGTGGCTGTGAACTGCAACGTGTCGTTAATACTTACGTTATCCAGCGTCGCCGAATATTCGTTCGAGCTTTCATTCGTCTCAACTAGCCCCATAATACCTGTATCCAGGTTTTCTATGTCGACTGCGGGATTGTTGCACACACTGTCGTCTTCATAGACAACCTGTCCACTGACCACTATCGGTGCAGCATAGGCTGCAGATATTGTTCCAATCATTACAATCGCTGCAATGATTATGCTTCTCAAATACGATCTATTTTGGTTCATTGTTTCCGTTTCACATAGTCTGTTTATTCTTGTGTAGTTCTTATTCCGAATACTGAACTACAGGAAGGAACCCCTCCCCTATACCATTTTGCCATGAACGTATCATTGATACGATGGCGCCACCTTTTAATGCAATTTTTCCCTGTTTCTCGCTCACCTCCCCTAGTAGGCATATTCTCGATATTTTATCACTCCACAACCCTACTGAGCATGATATATTTTATATTTTGGTATGTCGCCTGCCGATGTGACATATATGGCTACAAACATCCCATTCTCCAACCATCATTCCCTCTTCACTTTTCCTTTAGTGCCAAAAGCGATGCAACAACCAGTCCTGTGATTGCGCATAATACCCCCGAACCAGGAGTCCCGGTCTTCGCTGATGGGCTCGCCGGACGTTCATCAGTTGTGGTTGCAGATGCGGAAGCAGCAGGATTCTCAGTTGTAATCATCGCAATATCTGCCATCTCCTCTACGCTACACGTTCCGTTATTCACCACAACACTAAGCGGGCGATTGCTTGAATCAAGTAACTTTGCCTCTAACGTCAGGTCACATGTCCCTGAGCCGATTGCTTCAAAGTTGATCGAGGTCAGCACACCGGAATCAGTCGTGCCGCTGCTAACCCCGGGATCGCCCCTTCTGATTTTGCCATATTCAATCTTTCCAACTACGTTGTTGATGCCGTTTAACAACTCGACGGTTTCCGCGCCATCACTACCGAGAAATGCCCCTCCACTCTGATTATTTCCCTTCAGCAGCGCACTGTCAAATCGTAATATGCATTCCGCGCCATAGACCTTATCGATAGCGGGATCCACAATAATGTCCAGAGTAAAAGTATCTCCGGACGACACGGTCACCACCGGAGGTGACACACTCACAGAACTTTCGGTTGCCATTCCGGTCTGGCAGATGCCGGTTAACAGCAGAACTGCTAACGTAAACAATAGTACCATACGTTTCCTCATCATTAAATCTCCCGACATAACCACAACTCCAGTTCTTCTACATGTTACTATACCCTATTAAAGCTTTTGGTGGTCAGGGCTGGAGTCTCTGAAAGACAATTTAAATGACAAACAATCCGGTAAAAATAGCGTCTGAGTCAGTTTGACCGTGTCAGACCATAACACATCATTTCAGTCAATTAAATGCCTGACAAACAAGTCTTATGTGAACGTATTCTCATGATTGATCAATGACATTTGCAAACGGCTTGAAGCGATCAGGATCAGAGACTTTTTATTATTTTCTGGTTACCCTAGGTTGTCTTGTGTAAGCACAACCGATAAAATTGAGCGCTATCGATCTGAAAAGTCATTTATATCGTTAATCTGTGAAATCAGTGTTCATCTGTGGCTAAAAGTTTTATTTGCCACAGATCAACACTGATTTCACTGATTTCAGAAGTCATATCATGCCACTGTTTGCAGGATTGGCATCATGTTGTTCAACCGACCAGAACAAATTAAAAAGTCTCCAGGATCATGCCAGGACCTGCTATTATAAAAATCCGGCACATGCCCCGATAACTTGTGATAAGAACCGCGATTACATGGATTTTCGTTTGAAATCTCAATATTTCTCGCAGAAGGCAACCAGGAACAATGTGGCTATAGGACCGAAGAGTAGTGAAATGAGAAACCAGTTAAGACCACTTCGGTTCTTTCCCTGGGCGATTCCCGCATTGATTAATGCAAGACTGCCCCATCCAATCGCATAGTCAGGTCCATAACTCATAGGAGTGCCTTCCACTGTTCTGAATTCGATATGTTTACATGTATCATTTTATCAGTCCTTTTGTGGGTTCAATGCTAATTAACAGTACTCTCAAAGCAGATGTCCGGCGCCGCGAAGCGTGGTAAAACAATCGCGTAGCCACAACATTTAAGTATATATGACTATACAATTCCACCATCCGATGACATTGATTAATCCAATTATACCCGGCGAGTAATTACAATGGCGTGGCAGTTGATTATTTTCAGCATCATTTCTACCCTGATCCTGATCGCATTGTACTTTTCACTCTTCGTATCAGTGGAATGTCGCAAAAGAAAGCGTGGATATACTGTAAGACAGTTGATCAATGGATATTGGCCCTATATATTGGCGGCTGCCGCCGTATATGGGCTTTTGCAGGCACAGTTTCCGATACGGCAGCATTTGAATCTGCTCGTGAATTATGACTGCACAGCATACATTGAACATATAGAGGGGGGTTTAGTCGCTGGTTTCCAGAGCATGGCAACGCCCACACTCACATATCTGATGACGTTTGTATACTTAGTGCTCTTTTCCTCGATCGTGATGTTTACATTCATTGTGCTCGCATACACAGAGCAAACAGCAGAACTTAAGCGGTTTTCTCTTGTTTTCATCCTGAATTACCTGATCGCGTTCCCTTTTTATCTGCTATTCCCGGTTACGGTCACCGGCTATGCATTGCCAAGCGTCCAGCCGCTTATGTACGAACTGCACCCGATGGTATACTCAGCCATCACCATGGTGGACCCGCTTGACAACTGTTTCCCAAGCCTGCATGTTGCACTCGTGTTCAGCACACTCCTGGTAATCTACGGGACAAATCTCAGGCGGTACACGGTCTTTCTGATATTCGCATTTCCCACAGTTGTTTTTTCCACACTATACCTTGGCGTACACTGGGCAACTGATATTATAGCTGGCATGGCGCTATCGGTCTTAACACTGCACATCGCAAACAAATATGGCGAGCAGATCCTGCAACATGCAAACATCGCAATCGTTGAGCTCGAAATGCTGATCGGCGTCAAAGAGACCATTATCTGTAATATGTGTGCATATAAGATCATAACCGTGCCACATATCCAGTTTGTGAGCTGCCCGCAGTGCGGCACGCGCATCGAGCACAGCGTGCTGTGATAACCGTCTTATTAGCAATTAGCAGCGTGTAAACAACTTGCACGATGGCGCACGACAATTCTACTGTGACCTGCAGCACTGCTTTGCAACCCACGAGTTAAGCGCGTGGTTAAGATCCTCAGCATCCACATATATCTTGCCACACGCAGGGCACCGCGACCCATTCACGGTACGATCGTAGCGGTTCAATGTCTTTGGTATGGTCAGCACGCCACAGTCACATCTTACGATCCCGGATCCGGACATGAGTATCATGTTGTTCTGGTGGGTAATAATGTGTGGGTACTGACAAAGTGCAGGACGCAAAGACGCGGGCAACTGGTTACAATCATGATACTGACATTCGAACTATCCGGCGAGCACGAAACCCTGCCCAAAAACGAGGTGCTCGCATGTATGCGTGCGCTTGAAGTTGAGCACCGGGTTGTAAAGAGTAGTGGGCAGTGCCTGATGCTTGATATCGGCGATTACGCCAGGATCCCCCTGATACTATCGGCAAGGCTTGCGATGACGCACCGAATCATCTCAGGTATCTTTGAATGCAGCATATCCGAATCAGACATCATACAATCTGCTTGTGATGCAGAGATAAAGGTCCCACCAGGAGAAACATTCAGCGTGAGGGTGAAACAGATGCAACGCTCGCATCTATCGTCCACAGACCTTGAAAAACGCATAGGTGAGGTGATTTTCGAGCACAATCCCGGGGCAAGGGTGAATTTAAAAGATCCTGATCACAACTTCAGATTGCTTGTAACCAACCGGTCATGCATATTTGGAGAGGTGCTCGCATCGGTTGACCGCAAACAATTTTGGGAGAGAAAGCCACATAAGAAACCATTCTTTTATCCGGGGACTATTTTGCCGGAGGTCTCACGCGCAATCGTGAATCTCTGTGAAATCCGCTCAAACAACCTTGTTCTTGATCCGTTTTGCGGAACCGGCGGCATACTGGTTGAAGCAGGCATGATCGGTGCGCGGGTGATCGGAATCGATGTGCAGGAATCAATGCTGCCCGGAGCAGAGATGAATCTTGAGGATTCTGGCTTTGAATATCACGTGCTCTGTGGAGATGCCTGTAACCTGCCGATCGCTGACCATTCAGTCGATGCAGTGGTCACTGATCCTCCTTATGGCAGGTCTGCCGTTGTCATGGCAGAATCAGTTGAATCACTCTATAGGGGTGCGCTATTTGAGATATATCGTGTGTTAAAGCGCGGTGGACATGCCGTTGTGATCTCTGACTTTGAGCTTCAAGGGGTGGACGATGCAGGGTTTGTTGTGGTGGGGCGACACGCCCAGCGGGTGCACCGGAGCTTGACCCGGTATGTTGTGGTGCTGCGAAAGTAGCAATAGCGGTAGTAATAGTAATAGTAATAGTAATAGTAATAGTAATAGTAATAGTAATAGTAATAGTAATAGTAATAGTAATAGTGGCAACGCCATCACCCCAACGAAGAGCCATGCACCATCTGGTATGTATTCGGTTTCATTGAGCAATGGTCTCTTACGAACATTTAGGAGCAGATAACAATATAATAAGACCACCGATCAGACATGAAACTTAACTCAATCCAGTTCTTTGCCAACACATCGATGATGATATCGATGATGTTCATTCCGGTCATTGCAGAGGATTTTGGAGCCAACCACATACAAATAGGAATAATTGTTGGTGTATATGGTCTGTGCCTGTTTATTTCATCTTACTTGTTCAGCAGGGCGGCTGACGCGTGGAACATTAAAAAGCTGCTCGTGGCAGGTCTTGCGTTTTCGGCGGTCGCATACTTGTTGCAGGTATTTGCAAACGACCCCTTTAGTCTCGGGCTGGCGCGAGGGTTCCTCGGGATATGTGTTGGCATATACCCTGCAGCGATGATCATGCACGTCTACGGGATGGGGCGAAGCATCGGCAAGTTCAGTTCATTCGGCGCACTCGGATGGGCTGTGGGGTTCTTTGTAGCTGGACTCATCGGAAACTATGACCTGATATTTGTTGCAAGCGCTGTTCTCATGATATTATCAGCTATCATCGCTATGCGACTACCTGATGTTAAAGTTCCGAGAATTAATGTCGAATATCTATCGCTTGCCACAGTGAAGGCAAACTGGGACATATATCTGACATTCATGCTTCGGCACACCGGAGCCTCCGCCATCTGGGTGATTTTTCCGCTGTACTTAATCAGCCTTGGGGCAAACGAGTTCTGGATAGGCACGATATACTGCATTAATCCACTGGTGCAGTTTTTCATAATGCGGCGACTTGATGGCAGGGATTCAGTATTGCTTGTGCGATACGGATGCCTTGTTTCGGTGGTTGCTTTCTTAAGTTTCATCCCGCCGACAACCTTTTATTATATAATGCCCGGCATGATTCTGGTCGCTGTTTCGTGGTCATTTCTGTATGTCGGGTCAACCGAGCTGCTGCTCAGCCAAAACCAGGATAAAGCGACAGCCGCGGGGTGGATTACCTCCGTGATCAGTCTTGCATCGGTGGTGGGTTCACTGCTCGGAGGCATCATCTCATATTACGGCGGGTTTGTCTCGGTGCTCGTGTTTGCAGGAGGACTTAGTTTCATTAGCTTCCGGATCATGGCATCCCGCCCCCACCCCCACCCCCAAACGCCCGTCTGAGCCAGACATTTTTTCTGACAGTATCGGGGGCGCAGGGGGCCGCGCAAGCCTCGCTCTTCAGAGCGGGGATAGCCCGCCCCTGCCTTTCTGAACGTGCGGAATGTTTTTATAGTACCCCCTCCTCCAACACATGTTGTTTATGCGAAGTAATCCACAAAAACGGTAGAAAACACCGAGGATTATATGTATGCCCCGATCGGGGTGTGTCCATAAATACA
>RXIK01000053.1 GCA_004211975.1 Methanosarcinales archaeon
TTATAGCCCATGCTGCCTGTGCTGTTCCGGTGTAGTATACCTTCAGATATCTGGATGTCAGGATCATGCAGGCGTAGAGCAGACCTGAGATCAGTCCGCATAATAGCCCGATTGCATGCATGCTGCCCATATTCTGGAAGACTGCACCGGGCTGGATTATGAGGATGACCCCGGAGATTGACAGTATGAGCGCGGATAGGCTGCGTCTGGTGACAGGCTCCTTTAATAGGAGGGGGGAGAGGAGGGTGACATAGATTGGGGCGGTGTAGAGTAGGAGTACGGCAATTGCGACTGTTGTATACTTAACAGAGATGAAATATGAGAGCATCGTTCCCGTCTGTAAGATGCCCAGTAAGAGGAGGTGCTGCTTTTTCTTATTAGGACGCAGTTCACCATAGTTTTTGCCGCAACATGCGAAGAAGATTGCGATCGCGGTAATCCCGAAGAGCAGCCGGTAGAATATGATGGAACCAATGGGCATCCGGTTTACGAGGCTCACGAAGATGCCAATTGTGCCAAATAGGATGGCTGCGGATGCGACCTCTATATGACCTTTGAGGAGCGGGGGGAGCATTATGATGTTTTAATGGAGTCGCCATGGTATTTAGATGGATGGCATATTGGTTATGTGGATGTGATCAACAAACTGCTAAACATCCACCCAGTGCTCTTTAAAATACTTAGTCTAACGCCGTTTTTATCCGTACGGAGTTTTTCTGTGATCATGATCGAAATATGGGTTTCATTGTATGCGGGACCGTGTATGCAATCAAGATCGGTTCCTAAAGCGCCGTTCGCAATCTCGGTTTTGTGTGCACCCGCAATCCCGGACCCTCTTCTACCGGTGTTAATCGTTGTTGTAGTGTCAACGAAGTACGGCGAGATCCTTGCACTCTTTGGTCCGATCTAATCTCACCTATTCAAGCTTAAACCTGGCTATAGCCACTCCAAAGAAGATAGTGGTCATGAGTAAGAGCACCTGCACTTCTTTAAGAATGCCAGCTAATCCCATGTCGAAATATAGTAGGTTATGGAACCCATCCATTGCCCATGCTGTGATGGTTATGTGTGCCAGGTCCTGCATGAACTGGGGCTCCATGAAGAGGGGCCACCAGGAGCCGCCGATGGCGGACATTGTCAATATTAGCATGGTGGAGATCGATTCTGCCTGTTCTCTGGTGGTTACCAGTACTGCTACCAGTAATCCGAGTCCGGTGCTTGCGAGCACGATTGTGGCTATCAGGAGGGTTAGAGCCATCATATCGCTTCCCAGATACAGATCAAAGACCACGTGCCCGAATATCATCAGGATTGTGAGCTGTATGAATCCTCTGAGAAACGTGCTTGTGATCTTGCCCCCGAGGATTTCTGCTTTGCTGATTGGGGCAGTGACCAGACGTCTGAGGGTTCCTGACTCCTGTTCTTTTAACAGGCTGACAGATCCGGTCCCGATGGTTGTGAAGAACACGAACATAACAGCGAACCCGGGCACGTATTGTGTGAATGGGGAAGACTTGCGTGAGGTTGTGGCGGTGTTCTCTGTTGTCACCTGAATTGGTGGGGGCTCTGCGAACTGGTTTGCAGTCTCCACGATCTCTGATATCCGGTCTTCATCGTGTACCGGAACGCCGTAAGCAGCCATTGTCTTGATCGCCACCACACTTGTTGATGCTCGGCTGGCATAACCTTTCACGATCTGCTCTACAACAGTGTTCTGATCCTTCTTGGTGGGGTCAGTTATGATCATTAGTTCACAGTCCTGCCCTGTCATTATGGACTCTGTAAAATCCTGGGGGATGATTATTAGTATGCCGTACTCCTGTTTTTTGACTCGGTCTCTTGCTGCGAACTCGTTTGATTCCATGTCCACATCCAGTATATTGATCTCCTCCAGAAACTCCATAAATCCCTCTGATATCTCGCGATTGTCCAGGTTCACCACCAGCACATCGATTCTGATGTTCTGCTCGTAGTCCCCGCCCAGTGCCATTCCTGCCACAGATATCAGGACCATGGGCAGGAGGAACATGAAGATTGTGGCATTGCGGTCTCGCATAGAGATCATCAGGTCATTGGCAGCAATGATATGGAGCTTCATATCTTACCTCCTGAGCTTTGTGCCGGTCAGATGAAGGAACAAGGTCTCCAGATCGGGTTCCTTGATGCTGATGGACGCAACCCTCGCCCCTCCGGATACCAGTGTGTCCACTATGCCTGTCAGGAGTTCCCTGCCCCGGACCAGTTGAATGGTCATGCTGCCATCGTCCACCGATACCTTCTGAACCTCATTAATCTGCCGGATAGATTCTACCGATGCCGGAGGGATCTCTTTTGCCATCACCTGGATGAGGTCGCTCTCACCCACAAGTGTAAGAAGCCCGGCTAATGTATCCAGGGCAACGAGTTGTCCCCGGTCCACTATGGCGATGCGGTGGCACAGTTTCTCTGCATCCTCCATCTGATGAGTGGTTAAAAGTATGGTTGTTCCCTGCCGGTTGAGCTCCTGGATGGTGTCATAGATCCGCCTGCGGCTCTGGGGGTCAACGCCAGTGGATGGTTCATCCAGAAACAGTATCTCCGGATTGTGCAGTAGCGCAACAGCAATGTTTATCCTTCGTTTCATGCCTCCCGAATAACCTTCCAGCCGGTCGTCCGCTCGATCTGTGAGACCTGCCATCTCCAAAACCGCATCTACCCGGTTCTTCAGTGCATTTCCCGATAAGCCATATAGCTTCCCGTAGAACCTCAGGTTTTCCCGGGCAGTCAGTGTGTGATAAAGGCTGATCTCCTGTGGCACAACACCGATTATCTTTTTGATCTCCCCCGCGTCCCTCCGGGCATCAAATCCGTCTATAGTGACCCTGCCAGAAGTTGCTTTGAGCAGGCAGCAGAGGATTGCGATGATTGTGGACTTGCCTGCGCCGTTGGGACCAAGAAGCCCGAAGATCTCGCCTCGCTTGATATCAAAGGAGACATCATCAACAGCCGTACGACCATCATACTGTTTCACCAGGTTTTCAACGGTGATGATTGTGTAATCAGCCATTGTCACTCCCGCTCCCGCCACCTCGCCTCTTCATGTAGGCATACATCATCAGAGCCACCAGCACCAGCACACCAGCGCCCATAAGAAACGGGTTTTCGAATATGTTGGCTTTCTCTTCAGGTTCTCTGACATGTGCGGGCACATACATGGTGTCTGAGACCATGGTCTTGCCCTCGGAATCCTCATATTCGACTTCGGCTTTGATGGAATAGGTCTTGGCTGTGGCATCAGGGTCTACGTCGATGTTGAACCGTGTCCGAACCTCATCGTCCGGCAACATATCATCCATGAACGCCGTGTAATCCGTGCTGCTCAAGGGATCTCTGAGTCTGAGCCTTGCAGTTGCCCTGGACGCGGTTTCCTCACCGGTATTACTGAAAGTTATGCTGAGGATGCCCGAACTTCCCGGCAGCAGATCACTGTCCACTTCAACGGCTTTGAAATCAGCCTGTTTCCTGACAATAATTGAGACATCATGGCTTTCAGTAACCTCCTGGTACAGCATAATATAGTCAACCGTGTTACTGGTCGCATTGCCATCCACCTGCACATCTTTCCGGAACTGGTAGGTGAGATTCACCAAAAGCTGGTATCTGCCGGCAGCCGCACTGTCCCATACCTTAATCTCAAACTGCAAAGGTCCTCCAACCTGACCGGAAAGTAGGCTGCCTGCGCTCTGAGGTGGTGTCTTTATGTCAAGTGGGGATCCTTCCGCCGACAGGGATGCAATCACCCCCACTGCGGTTGTGACGTCGTACTCCATTTCCCGCTCTATCTTTGATAGGGCGATCTCGTTGGCACCATGGGGCTCATCCTCGGACTCAAAACCCCCGATCTTGCCCTGGTTCATGATCATGATTTGGAGGGTTACGGAATCATCCTTATCATATTCAGAGCTTCCAGCGATACTCACCACCATTTCAGGGCTGCCATAGACTGTGAAATAGTCGTCATCAAACTTCCATATATTTGGCGGGACGCTTCGTTCCTCCTGTGCCACTACTTGCGGTAACACCAATAAAATTATGCTGATCGCCAATACTATCCGTCTCTTCATAGCTTCATTGAATGCTTCACCGAACATTGGTCTTACCTCGTTTTTTGTAGATATAAAGTCCGGACACCCAAATAATCATAATAATCACGGTAATTACAGTAATTACAGCAATTGAAACAGAGTATCCAGTAAGTCCCATCCGTTCACGCAAAGGTATTGGTTCAACCACCGTAACAGGCGCCGTCATCAGGTCAGATATCCGGGTATCACCGTGTCGGTCCGTATATCTAACCTCGGTCTCGATTCCATGCGTCTTTGCCAGAGCATCACTACCCACTTTTATCCAGTACTTTGCCTCGTAGGAGTCACCGGGATAAAGGACTCCAAGAAATGCCTGATCATCAGTGGTTTCAAAGGGATCCGCAACACTAATACTTGCTACCACATCCTCAGCCACTATAGATCCCACATTTCTGTATACAACATAAAGAACACCCTCTCTGCCTGCCAATAGTCGGGAGCTTGCGTTTCCCTCCACCTCAAAAACCGCTCCGGGTTCCACCCCGATATGGATGGGTAGCGTCTGGTTCCTGGTGACATACCAGTAGTCAAACTCCTGATCCGGGTAGCCATCAACCGCCACTTCATTCTGGTACTGATATGTGAGATTTAAAACAAGTTCATAGACCCCGGAAGCTGCATTCCCGAATATCCCGATATCAAACTCCAGTGGCTGCGATCTCTCGCCACTCCTGAGAAATCCCCCCTGCTGAAGACCGCTGAAGATTCTTATGGGCGCCGCATTCTTATTTTCCAGGGTCACACAAATATTGGTTGCCGTGGTAACATCATACTCCATCTTCAGTTCTGCTGCGGCATCCCGTGACTCATTAGACTCATCCGGCATCCTTTCGGTCTCAAACCCATCGATCCAACCCTCATTCACCAACTGGATAACTATTGTGGAGCTCTCCCCACCCTCAAATTCAGACCCCCCTATAACATGAGCAGATAACCGGGGTTCTCCGAAGACGTTATAATAATCCTTTGTGAACTCAAAGATGTTTAGAGGAACAACCTCAGAATAAGCACTGCCGGGTGCTACCAACAACAAGAACACCGCACACAACACCAATAATCGTGTAGTCCTTGTTAATGTACATAAGGAGTTACCAGCCTCTTTGATCTTCATAATGTTACCATCCCTTGTGCACCCCCATCAGATCAGAGGGTGATTGATATCAATATGAGATTGAAAACCTGCTTGGGCACTTGATTCAGATAATCCGGATGTGGATACACCAGATTTTCGAAATGGGTGCAAATATAATCTGTTCTGGGTGGCTCTTGCTACTTAAATCTTTCTATTCATCGAAAAATTCTGTGATACGATGTAAGATTCTATACTATAAATACGGATCCACACATATCTCGTCCGGATGTGCGCATTCTCGCAATTCCAGCTACGACAATAGGCAATAGCACCATAATCCACTATAATCACAGATAACGTGACAGCCCCTTTTTATATCAGCAACTTTTCAATTTATTCTACGGTATAAGGCGCCATGAACGCTTTTTAATGAAAACACCAGATGACTTTCAGATAGTGCCCTCTCACTCATCAATCCCCGATGTGCCGCCTCATAACACCCTCGATCTCCTTTATGCTCTTGAGAACCGTGATCTCCGGTTTCACACCGAATCCACGTTTCATTTTGAAATTCTTCCCTAAAGCTTTCTATCATTTCGTTAAATTCAGATGCGTAGAGTCCAGTCATGGGTTTTATCAGCCTATCGTTGCCTAACACTTGATCAATGTTCAGCATATTTTATGGGATATATTTCATTTAATTTAAAGATTTTTGATGGAGATGAACGCTGATTGGCAACAAGTCTTATGTCAGTCGTGGTGTTGTGCATCCAACTGACCATTGCAGCTTTTGGTTAAATGCCATTGAAAATGGGAACAATCGAAAACTCTCGCGAAAACATTTTGATTTTCAGACAGTGCCATAAAACACCATCTTATCAGAAACCAGGGGACCCTCGACTCCAGAATAAACTGACAATATTTCCCCCCGTAAAGTTTATATGCGTGAACAACTCATTATGATAATAATGATGTAAAAAGATTCTGTATCGGTTCGAAACAGAATCCGAGCACATCAGAGGTTGGCGCATCGGCTCCGGTGGACGTCGATGACACAGCCGAAATCAACAAAATGGGGTAAATACAATGGGTAAACACAGGTTAATAAACATCTTAGCGATATCGATTATAGTATCGGCTATGATCTGCACGGTTTCGGCAGGTTCGGTTAATATGTCTGTATCGCAAGTTGAACTTAGGGGATTGAATGCCATACAGAAGGCAATAGACACAAACGGGGGTAACTGGACAGCAGGCGAAACGTCTGTATCTGAACTTACGGTAGGGGAGAAGAAGCAATTATGCGGCGCAAGGATAGATGGTCCGATTCCGAATGATGCACAGTTCGCACGACTGCCTGTGCGGGCAAGTGTCACTTATGCCGAATCATTCGACTGGCGCAACAAGGATAGCAAGGACTGGATGACACCGGTTAAGAGTCAGGGGTCGTGTGGAAGCTGCTGGGCGTTTAGCGCGGTTGGCGTTGTGGAGGCGGCGATCAACATCTATGCAAACGATCCGGACATTGATGTTGATTTGTCAGAGCAGCATCTCATATCTGATTGTTGCAATGCCGGAAGTTGCGGGGGCGGAGCTCCACGCAGAGCACTTGAGTACATCAGAGATACTGGAGTGCCAGAGGAGAGTTGTTTCCCGTACATCGCGAGTGACTGCGCATGTGTGCCATGTTCTGACTGGGCAGAGAATTCGTGGGAGATTGAAAATTATGTATATATATCCTCCTCAACAGATGCGTTCAAATCCGCGCTTCAGGAGTATGGCCCACTATCTGTCGTGTTGACGGCACCAGACGACTGGTTCTACTATGTCGGAGGGGTCTACGAACCGACGTGGGAAGTCACTAACGGTGTCGGATGGGCAAACCATGCCGTCGTACTGGTCGGCTGGAACGATTCCGAGGGTTGCTGGATCATCAAGAACAGTTGGGGCTCAGGCTGGGGGGAGCAGGGTTATGCGAGAGTCCTTTATGGAAATCTCGAGAAGTATGACTATGCGTATGCGGTTACCGGCATAGTCCACGATGGGGCAAACCAGCCACCAATTGCAGTAGCATCCGCAAATCCTGAAAGCGGAACTGCGCCGTTTGACGTAGCGTTCACAGGAACCGGATCGGACAGCGATGGCACGATCACCTCGTACGAATGGACATTTGGCGATGATGCAAATTCAACATCGCAGAATCCAGCCCACATCTACAACAATCCTGGAACATACACGGCAACACTTACCGTGACCGATGATGACGGGGCAACCGGATCAGACAGCGTGGTGATCACGGTTACCGAATCGGCAAACAAACCACCAATTGCAGGGGCATTCGCAAGTCCTGAAAGCGGAACTGCGCCGTTTGACGTAGCGTTCACAGGAACCGGATCGGACAGCGATGGTACGGTCGTCTCGTACGAATGGACATTTGGCGATGATGCAAATTCAACATCGCAGAATCCAGCCCACATCTACAACAATCCTGGAACATACACGGCAACACTTACCGTGACTGATGACGGCGGGGCAACCGGATCAGACAGTGTGGTGATCATAGTTACCGAACCCACAACCGGAACATGGATCAACCCGGTCGCAGCAACAGCATCATCGTACTACGGCAAGTATGCTCCAACAAATGCGATCGATGACAACACAAGGACCCACTGGTTCACGGAGCGGTATACTATTCCACCGTGCTGGATACAGTTCGATCTCGGAAGTGTGAAGCAGGTCAGCAAGGTGCGGGCGATCATCTACCGCAAGGACGTCCCGATGACGCTTGATGTCCAGGTCTCAAACGATGCCGCGAACTGGGAGACTGTGGTATCAGGAGCCACCATCACAAAGGGCGATACCTTTGTGGAGATTCCGTTTGCACAGACCGATGCCAGATACATCCGGCTACACGAGACTGGCTTTGAACGAATGTACGGACAGTGCACCGAGTTTGATGTGTATGCGTGCACGTGAGTAATCCGGGGGTTATGGTGGTTGCGTATTTTGCGCAATCGCCCCTGATCTATTTTTTTCTACCATTCGTGCAATCCAAAACTTTGGGTATGAACCGTTTATATATTAGATATTGATGATTTCCGATTCTGCCCGTAGAACTGTTGGCACGGATAGACGCGCTGCTACGCAGGATCGGGGAGGATCTGCAAAGCCATCATGCCGCATTCCGGGAGGAACTGAAAAAGCCGGTACCCAGAGCCGATCTTGTGAATATGATATTCTGGCAGAAGAAGGTAATGGGAAGGTCTCATGCAAGATTACAACTGTGCCCGATCAGATCTTTGAACGGGGGACGGATCGTTATGCCAAACTATTTGAGTATATATCGCGGTCTGTCTGAATATACGTGGAGAGACGCTTGAAATACGGCAGATCGGGATAGAGACCAGCTCCGAACTGAATACTGATCGACGCATAAGCGACGTGAAAGAGCACTTTGAGCACGAGTTTTTTAAATACGAATGATAGATACCATAATTACTTTTGTTTGTAATATATAATTCAATTCATGAACTATTCCATGGCAATATGTTAGCACGACACTCCCGATAACCCATAAGATTTTATAGAAGTAACCCAATCTGTAAGGCGCAGGGTTTCTTCCATACATATGTAATAGCAATTTGATATATGCAACGTGTAAAAGCACTCTGGCGTTGGTATCATCGATACGGATGTTGATTATATACCCGTCATGGAAAAGCCATATCCCCCCAAGCGAACCCGCGGAAATATATATATATGTATCTGTAATTTGTGGAGGATCCGTAAATACGATATAATTCGATAACCGGGTGAATTTGGAGAATCAAACTGCGATCGAATAAATACCAGGGAGGTATGAACAATGAAAACACTAAGAAAACTGTGGCAGTTAGCCACGCTACTACTGGCGGTAATGCCGGTAATGGCTCGTGCCACAACAACAGACAATACGAAAAACACAG
This sequence comes from Methanosarcinales archaeon, assembly GCA_004211975.1. GTDB lineage: Archaea > Halobacteriota > Methanosarcinia > Methanosarcinales > Methanogasteraceae > Methanogaster_D. The sequence continues at coordinate 9,165 of RXIK01000053.1, forward strand.
ATCAGAGACTCAAGCAAAGAAAGCATGGAGCACCTCTGGCGCTATTACTGATGTTAAGCATGCTGGCGCCAGGAGCACTTGCCGACAACTGCATGGATGATGTATCCCCTCTTGACGGTCTCGTGTGTACTGCCAATGACGTTCGCGTCGCCCAATATAATGTTATTGAAGGGCCAACATCGATCATAGCAGGCGAATACATGGATGTCACGTTACAAGCCGAGTTGATAGCGGGTGCATCCGAACGCTATGACATAGGTTTTTTCGTGGCATTGGATGGTGGCGATGCACTAAACGGTAGTTGCTTCCGGGAATTCTTGATGCCTCCGCTCTGCCCCAGAAACGAGTCCCCAAATTGCGCCTATAACCCGAACAACGGACCGTTCTATAACGCGGAATTCGATGTAGACATTAACGATACATGTGGCGACCTGGAACAAGGGGTGACGAATTACAGAAACTTGACCCCTATCACCATTATAGCTCAAGACTCGGATGGCGATGGTATCGCCGATGTCGGTACCTGCGTGTCCTGGGATATCCAAACGTCTGATGGGTCAGCTAATAAGCCCAGTTGCACTTGTATAAACGACACCCTTCCGGGTACGAAGTCAAAGTGCAGATGTGAACCAGTCCGAATTGGGAACATCAAGATCTTAGGGCAGATCATCGTTGACAAGGTGACCGATACATCAGAAGATCCGCAAAGATTCAATTTCACCTTAACAGGCGGACCCGGCAATATAGACGTCTCCTTCAACCTGACCGATCAGGATGCGCCTTTTGAGAGCGAAGGCTTGGAAAGTGGCACTTACAATGTTACTGAATTCTTGCCAGACTACTGGGACCTGACCAGCGTCACATGCAGTGATGGTAGCGACCCTACTGACATCGACCTGTATCCGGGCGAGATAGTTACCTGTACGTTTAACAACGTGTTGGTCTTTACGCCGGCGCCAGCGATCAACATCACCAAGACCATGTCAGAAAACGCTGATGAGGACAGCAGTAATGATGTCAGCCTGAACGATACCCTGACCTACACGTTCAATGTGACCAATACCGGTAACGTGAACCTGGACCCTGTCACTGTCACTGACCCGATGTCTGGTATAAGCGTCATATTATGTACTGCGACAAGCTTGGCACCAAGTGCGTCGATGACATGCACAGCGACCTACACAGTTACACAGGCAGACGTGGATGCAGGATCGATCAACAATACGGCGACAGCCACAGGCACTCCCCCGACTGGCGGGAGCGTCACAGACACGGACGATGAGGACGTGCCAGTACCGTCACCATCCAAGACAATCGAAAAGATCCTGTTGTCGAATGCTGATGAAGACGGATCAGGTGATGTCAGTGCAGGCGACACGCTCACCTACCA
>RXIK01000181.1 GCA_004211975.1 Methanosarcinales archaeon
TGTCCGAAAACTATTCCATCGCAGCAAAGGACGTTTCTCTTGATGGGGCTAAGGCACGGATTATCCTTATGAATGGTGGTGTGGTGGTAGATGAGATTGTGCTGACAGAGGCGTCTGTAGCTCCCGTTGATTCGGATTGTCGGTACAGCTATGTTAAAGATGGAACTGAGATCATCAACGCAACACTGAAAGCGGCGTTTTACGGGAGTGCTTCGAATGTGGTTGAACTTGCAGAGGTCTACCAGCACTCCGGGAACGGTGGCAGCGTATTGATCAACAACGAGACCCATTTGTTCAAATCAGCGGATCCAGCCGGCATTCCATGGGCTATTTACGATGGCTATGTACTTACGATGAAGGATGTTGGTTGTAACAATGAAGTCTGGCTCGAGCTATCAAAGAACGGCGTTACAGTGAAGGAAACCGTGTTGAAAGAGTGTTCTGCATTTACCCACACGTCTGGTGCCGGTGGCATGAGCTGCATGGTTAATCGCGTGTTTCACGGCTATGAGGCAGACACGGTCGAACTTGTGGATGTTAACCAGTATTCTGATGCTAATGGAACCGCTCTGATCGTTAACGGGTCATACATCTACAGATCGGCAGATCCGGATGGCATATCATGGAAACTCCTGGACGGGTATGTGCTTACGATGAAGGACATCGAAAAGACGGATTGGTATTATGGCAGGGGAAATACAGTCTGGCTTGAGTTAGCTAACGACGGAAGCGTGCTCAAGGACGATGTACTGGAGTCCGGCGACATTTTCACATACAAAACAGGAATTAATATCGTTAATTGCACGGTGGATGCTGTGTTTCACGGCAGGCTTGGTGAGGTGGTCAAACTTGTGGATGTGAACCAATACTCTGCGACCGGCAGGCAGTTGATCGATCACGGATCAAAGACTTACACCATCGCAAATCCAACCGGGGAGATCTGGGAACTTCATGAGGGTACTCGCTAGATGTGAAGGATATTGGTATTAGCGGGAATAAAGCATGGTTATCAATATCAAAGGGTGGTGTGACTATGAACGATGCAATAATTAACTCAGGGAGGTGGAACACCAATGATAGCTGGTTCAAATATTATAATTCAACCGGCGCACTGGTTTTCAGCGCATACATTGATGCGGTTTTCCCTGGCACCGAAAGCTATGTGGTGCAGTTGATGCACGCCACCCAGTACTCAGAAATTGATGGAAGCGTGCTGATGGAATTCAGAGAAGAGGACAAAAAGACAGTATCAGCGGGATCTGCAACCACCATCTTACCATTGATCATAGCTCCCCTCGACGGGCAGATATTCGTGGAAGGGGGTACGATAGCCTTCAGCGCATCAGCATCAGACGGCATGCCACCATATTCTTACACATGGTATGAAAAGGACAACATCATCGGAACCGGTAATTCGTTTGACACTTCTTTTGACGCTGGAAGCCACACAATCACGCTGATCGTAACCGACGCCGCCGGCAGAAGCGTTAGCGAACAGGTGCGAATCAGAACCGGGCTGCAAGGAGATATTAATCACGATGGCATCATCACCACCACAGATGCGGCGATCGCATCATGGATGACGATTCGCGGTGAATGGGACTGGTGCGCGGACGTGAACGACGACGGGGAGGTTACCTCGCTTGATGCGCTGATGCTTCTTCAGGCGGCAGATGGCACGATAGAATCATGACAAACACACACACACACACACACCCCACAGGTAACAGTGTCCACTGCTGCTCATGCTGATGGTCCCAGTTGCAGTGGGGTATCCGGGACGCGGGCACTCTGACTCAGGATGTGGTCGATGATGCAGAACCCGGGAAGTGTCTCACCTGAGAGGCACGTGTGTAGTCCTGAACCTAAGGAGACACGTGAAAAATTTATAAGCCATCAACAATAGATGGTATAATCATGTTTGAAAACATCAGGAGCGTGTTTGACCAATATTCCTTTGGTGTTTCACCAGATGACCTGATTGTTTTCTTTCTGATCATCTTTCTCACCTTAACCTTGCGAAAACTCAGCCTCTACATCTTCGAGAAAAAACTGGCAAAAATTGCCAAAAAGACAGAGACCAAGATGGATGACTTGCTCGTAGTTGCATTCAAATCACCGATTGGCTACCTGATCCTGGTCTGCGGAATATATGCTGCCATCGCTTCGCTGCATCTTCCGGATCAGATGGGGCCACTGGATATCGCATGGGTCAGCCATTTCTTCTTCACGATTGCATTCACGTTCGTAGTTCTCCTGCTCATGCTCAACCTGATCAATGTCTTTGCATACCATCTGTATAAGGTGACGCGGAAGACAGAGACAAAACTTGATGAGCAACTGGCACCGCTCCTCATAAAGAGCCTCAAGGTCGTTGTGGTGACGATCACGATCCTTGCCATGATGGATAACCTTGAGTATAACATCGCATCACTTCTGGCAGGTCTCGGCGTCGGCGGGCTTGCACTTGCTCTGGCAGCGCAGGAGACTGTGAGCAACATATTCGGATCAATCACAGTCTTCTCCGACAGGTCGTTTCAAGTCGGCGACTGGATTCGGGTTGAGGATGTAGAGGGAACTGTTGAAGATGTGGGGCTTCGGTCCACACGGATACGCAGGTTTGATCAGGCGCTCGTGACCGTTCCAAACAGCAGGTTCATCAAATCCGACATTATAAACTTCACCCGGATGCAAAAACGGCGGATAACGTTCTATCTCGGTGTATCATACAAAACAAGCAGGAAACAGATGGAAGAGGTTGTTGAGGGGATCAAACAGATCATAAAAGAAGACACCGATTTCGATCACAGCTTTTACATGGTTAACTTCACAAATTTCGGTGCGTACTCGCTTGATATCATCATATACTGCTTCACAAAGACCACGGCATGGGATGAGTTCCTTGCGGTTCGCGAGGGGTTTAACCTCAAAATCATGCACCTCCTCGAAGAGATGGGTGTTGAGATCGCATACCCCACACAGACAATCTGTCTGGAGGGTGGTGTGATAGAACATAGCATAGACCGCGATCGCTGATCTGCCAAAAAATGCTGTGCGACACCATCCGAAAAAACGAGACTTTTAAATTTGTTCTGGTCGGTTGAACAACATGATGCCAATCCTGCAAACAGTGGCATGATATGACTTCCGAAATCAGTGGAATCAGTGTTCATCTGTGGCTAAAAGTTTTATTTGCCACAGATTAACACTGATTTCACAGATTAACGATATAAATGACTTTTCAGATCGATAGCGCTCAATTTTATCAGTTGTGCTTACACAAGACAACCCCGGGTAACCAGAAAATAATAAA
>RXIK01000054.1 GCA_004211975.1 Methanosarcinales archaeon
AATTGAGCGCTATCGATCTGAAAAGTCATTTATATCGTTAATCTGTGAAATCAGTGTTCATCTGTGGCTAAAAGTTTTATTTGCCACAGATTAACACTGATTCCACTGATTTCGGAAGTCATATCATGCCACTGTTTGCAGGATTGACATCATGTTGTTCAACCGATCAGAACAAATTAAAAAGTCTCGTGAAACGGGTTGGCAAGAAGTAGCTTTGAGAGGCATTGCATTAAATGCACAGGTTATTCGTGTGCAGCTACCAAGTCCCCTCGCTTGCGGTAAAACCCTCCGGTGTGCAGCGGAGTTCTTGGGATGCGAGTGGTTTATGGTAACAGCGGGGCGCATGCATGAGAAATAGCGACACCAAAAAAACAAATCACCAAAAACGATCTCCAAATCGGTTTGCAACCCCGAGTTCCGCAAGTTTCCAGCCAGCAGGCACCCCATCCAGCCCCCACCCTCTGAACCGGTAGTATTCACCCAGTGCACGATCAAATTCGCCGGGATCGATGCCACCATCGCCAAAGAACCTGTTAGGCAGCGTATCATCTGCTCGTGTGAAACCTGCATGCAGATTGAACATGCGCTCAAGATTCCATATCCGCTCGCCTGTGCGCAGCAGATCCTCTGAGCTGTACGGAATTCCGGTTACCGCGCTCAGCATATCTGAATACTCCTCGGCTGAGAGCGCAAAGGATGAGAAGCGACACATCACAAGTGAATCCATCGCAGCCGAGAGATTCTGGAAGATAGCAACTATCCCTGGCTTCCCAACAAGTGTGCGGCGGTCGATTAGCTTTGGTTTACCGATGATCTCGGGCGCAACCATGTATGCACGCGTATGGCACCCACCGCGGTTTGACGTTGCGTAAGCAAGCGCCTGCCCAAGCGCACCCCGCGGGTCATAGCCGGGCAGTTCCAAACCCTTGACATGTATACTTGTATCTCCAGCGTTTTTTGTTTCTGAATACGCTCTGGATCCCCTGCTCAGTTCATCTCCAATCCCTTCCCGCTCCCCGATCATAGAGACTAACCCGGTCAATCCAGCTATTCCGGTTGTTTCGCGCACATCCTCACATATCTCCTGATAGCAGGCAACGGTTGAGCCACACGAGATCGTGTCCATACCATAGTCGTTACATATCCGGTTTGCGTCCGTGATTTTATCAAAATCGGTGTTGTCACAGTCAGGTCCAAACATCGCGATCGTTTCATATTCCGGGATCTCGATCCCTTCCCGCGTACTGCGCTTACATGCAACCGCGCATTTATGACATGAATGCCTCTTCATCCCATCACGATACTTTTCCCTGATGTATTCGGCAGACATCAACTTAACATCCACGGATTGCATGTTCCGGAAGTTTTTAACAGGCATCAGCTTAAAATGATTGATCAGGTTCACGAGCGATGGAGTTCCGTACGTCGAGAGGCTTTTTAGCGCCGGGCTTGCGCGCAACAGCCGCATAATCTCTTCTGTAACCTCATTGAACCGTTGCGCATCAGCAACACCAGGTTTGCAGGTTCCACGGACAACGATCGCCTTTAGTTTTTTATGTCCCATCACAGCCCCGATACCGCCCCGTCCTGATGCGTGAATGTGGTCGTTCATGATGTTTGCGAACCGGACGCATTTCTCACCTGCACGCCCAATACATGCTACCCGCCCACCGTGTTCACCGGTCAGCAGGTCTGTTGTCTCGTGTACGTTTCGCCCCCACAGGCTGGACGCATCGTTAATACTTATGTCACCATCGTCGATTCGGACATACACCGGCGTATCAGACCTCCCTGTGATGATTAGCGCGTCAAGTCCGGCGTGTTTTAATTCGCTCCCGAAAAAACCCCCGCCGCTTGAATCAACGATTGTGCCAGTGAGCGGCGACTTTGTCACGAAGGCATGGCGCCCGGACATCGGCACTATACCGGTGAGCGGACCTACAGTAAGTATAAGCGGGGCAGAGAGATTGTCTGTGACGGGTTCCGGGTTTGAGTCTATCATGCTACACAGGATCGCCACGCCAAGCCCTCTTCCGCCAAGAAAGTCTCTTGCGATGTTTTCGGGGATGCGGTTGCGCCTGATTGTTCCGCGATCAAGATCGATCACGACAATGTTTCCGGTCCAGCCGTGCATATCCATAGATGGCACCATTCTGTACTCTTACTTGCGATGGCAGATATATCACACACATACACACACATACTCTCACACACACACACACACACACACACACACACTCCCACACATACCCTGGCTGCGGGCGATTCAGATCGTAACCATCAGACCATCTCGAATCATCCGGACTCGGTTATCTCCTGCGCCACAGAGCAATAGCAATCCCTGTCGCCACGAAGGTGATCAAAATCACCCGGACCACACTCGAAACATCCATCCCGCCAGCTTCAGCTCCTCCATCCCCTGTTGATCTGGTTGGAATCGATCGTGCGATCGGCGTAACCCGCGCGGTAGGTGCAGGCGTTGTAGGTAATGGTGGCGGCACGATGGATAATTCAACAGACTGCCAGGTATATGGGTCGTTTGCGATGTTATCCGCAATTTGGATTGTGAACGTCCCTACAGATGCGTTCTCGCTCGCATGAATCGTTATCTGGTACCAGGTGGTCTTGCCAGCGTCAAGAATCCGTGATTCAGCCGGGGATATTGTGATTCCGGGCGGCAGATCTGGAGGATCAGGGAATTTAAGACTGGCGTCATAGCAGAGGTTTCCGTGGTTCGTGATCGATACGCGGGATGTTACGATCGACCCCTGTTGGATCTCGATAGGCGGAATCGTGTCCGGCGCGGCATAATCCGTGTATGCCAGGTCATCCACTATGGCAGATGCTGCCAGAGTTACAAGCATTAACCACACCACCAGTGCGCAGATGATCGATTTCATCAGTATGTAGTGTTTGTGTCTGGTATGTGCATAAGACTTGCGCTGGTATCGAGGAGGGTTTTTTCGATGCCGGTGACTTGTGTGCCCCGGAATCATCGAAAGAACAGGGGCACGCCCGCGGCAGCCTTGATTCAGCTCATGGTTGATAGGAGCGCGTCATTAAGGGTGGGCAAGGGTCTGTGGTGAGGGTTGGAAAATCGCTCTGATCATTCGTCCCCAAACAGCCCGTCATACGTCACTGTGAACAATGACTCGCCGTCAGGCAGGTTGGGTGAGTCAACCAGTTTTGCAACACGCTTTTCACCCTTTGATTTTCGCAGATATATCCGGAATGTTGAGGTGTGCCCCAGAATGTGCCCGCCAATCGGCTTTGTCGGATCGCCAAAGAACGCGTCCGGCTTTGACATCACCTGATTGGTTATGAAGACTGCGGCATTGTTCAGATCGCCAAACCGCATGATGTTATGCAGATGCTTGTTTAATTTCTGCTGCCGGTCAGAGAGCGTTCCCCTCCCGACATATTCCGCGCGGAAATGAGCAGTCAGTGAGTCCACAATGAGCAAACGCACAGGTTTTTCGGTGTCTTTGAGCGAATCAGCAAGCTCAGAGGCAGTTTCAACAAGGAGCATCTGGTGATTTGAATTGTATGCGCGGGCAACATGGATGTTCTTAAGAAATTCCTCTGGATCAAAGTAGTCATCATATCGCTTCGACAGACCGTTTACCATCTGCGTGATTCGGTCCGGTCGAAAGGTGTTCTCTGTGTCGATGATGACTGTAGATCCGTCCAGCCCTCCCTGGTCAACCGACAACTGGACGTTTACTGCAAGTTGATGTGCTATCTGGGTCTTTCCACATCCGAACTCACCATACACCTCGGTGATCGCCTGGGTTTCAAATCCTCCGCCCATCATCTGGTCAACCTCTGCGCATCCGAGGTGGATCCTGCCGACCTCCTTCCGCCGCTCAAGGATGGTGTCTCCGGTCTCAAATCCCCCGATATCAGCGGATCTGCGGGCGGCAGCAATGATCTTGACCGCTGTTGACTCCCCGATTTCGGCGGTGTTCGCAAGTTCGGATGGTGATGCAACCGCAATCGCCTCGATTGAATTGAATCCTGCATCACTCAGTTTCTCCGCAGTTGCAGGACCGATTCCCGGAAGTTCTTTAATGGACATTTCGTTTGTAGTCATTGGTCAAACTGTCTTCTGTGGTGTATTAATCGTTTAGCATGAGCGGGGTGAAAGTGAAATTTGATTCGGGATATCCGGTAGCCCGGGTGCCGCGGCTAACACATTTTATCTGGCAGATCCGCAACAGCGCTATGTTCCAGGGGTGGGTTGCACAGCACTTAACACATCATCCGCACCATACCGCAGCTTAATCGTGCGGCTTCTGCCATGCATGCCAGCAGTCTGGAAATCGGTGTCAATCAGTCGCAGGGACACGAGCTTATTTAGCATCGTGTGAAATCTTGTGTATCCAAGCCCCATCAATTCGTGAAATACCACATACACATCTCCTGCTGTTGCTGCGCCTTTTTTTGCAAGAATTGCAAGAATTGCACGCTCCCCATCGCTAAGCGACGATATTATTCGTGAAAGATGCAGCATCCGTGATTTTCTGTACGCAAAATGCACGTCATCCACTAAAATAGTCATGCTCGCCCTTTGCTCGGCGCCAAGACCTGATCGCTTTAATAGATCAATCCCCACTCTAAGATCTCCCGCATCTGACGTGTAATCAGCAATAACATCAATCACATCATCTGAAATCACGCGGTCATAGAATCCAAGCTTTGCACGATCACGCAAAATACTCTTAAGCTCATCCCATGCGTATACCGGGAACAAGATCTCTTCTGGCAGGAAGATCGAGCCAACCTTCGGATCAAAAACATAATTCATGCGATCATCGCTCAGAATCGCGATCACGCTGATCTTAGTCCCGGGATGAGTTTCATGCGCACGCAATAGGGAGTACAGCACATTGTCCACCTCTTTTTCATAGAACAAATAATTTATGTCATCGAGTGCCACGATCAGAATCTTCTCATTCTGAATAAGGTATCTTGCAATCTCATCAAGTATTTTCCTGAACGAAACACCGGATGAGGGCGGCGCATGACCGATCAGCTTGTGAAAAATGCTTGAAAATATCGTGTATCGGGTCGGGTTTGCCTGACAGTTGACATGCACAGTGATCACGCCCGGCGCATGTTCACCCAGTTCCTCAAACGCCTTCTTCACCGCCGTGGTTTTCCCGGTACCGGGCGGACCAACACACATCAGATCGATCGGGCGCATCCCCTGCATCGCGGGGCGCACCCCAAACAGGAGCGACTGAAGTTGTGAATCCCGGTGTGCAAAATGCTCCGGAACATGGTCAAATTCAAAGATTTCGCCCCGCCTGAACAGTGTTTGATCCCACATCAGCGTTTTCCCGGGCATGGTTATGCTATTTCGGGGGAGCTATTAATAATGGTTTGCTGTGTGCTGTGTGCTGTGTGATCATGTTAAATAACATCACAATACCATAGACCATAATGACCGGGATAACAGATAGGGATCGCGCCCTGCTCGAGGCTGGAATCAAGCTTGGCGCCATGTATCACCAGTTTACTGGCTCTCCTGTCAATCCGGATACTGCAGAGAGCCTTGCGCAGGCGATCGAGGACAGCATATCTCTACAGCCGTATGTACGGGAGATTTCAGTGTCCATCGATCATGAAATGGTTAAAACACGGTTGAACGACTTCGGATACTGCGAACTGGATGGAAGAATGCTTACGGTTACTGCGATCGTTGAATTTGGCACTGCGGTTGTGTATGCGGGCATGAAATACGACGAGGATGCGGATTATCCAATGATGTTTGTGCAGCGAATCGAGGTGAGATGATTGACATGCACGGGCTGTGCGCTTCTGTGCGATGACATTGATGTGCATGATGGCGAGGTGAGACCTGCGTGCCGAATCGGGGCTGCACACATCCTGAACAGGCATCAGGTCGACCCAATGGTGAATCACGAGATCGTGAGTATCGATGATGCGATCGGGCACGCTGCCACCCTGCTTACGGATGCAAAACACCCGATGTTTCTTGGGTTTGGCAATTCAGTCACAGAAACGCAAGAAATAGGCGTTCGGCTGGCAGAGAAGATCGGGGCAGGCATTGACACATGTTCATCCCACGCCCACCTCATCGACGACATCATTCACAACAGGGTCAGGACATGCGCGCTGTCAGAGGTGCGGGACATGGCAGACGTGATCCTGTTCTGGGGTGCCGATCCAATGAACACACACCCGCGGCTGCTGTCCGGGTATGCGTACTACCCACGCGGCAAGAACCGGCAGCACGGCTGGGAAGAGGATCGCACCGCGATCACGATCGATGTTCGCAGATCGCACACCGCAAGCATCTGCAAAGGAATGCACAAGATCGTTTTTGGTCACGAGGCGGAATTTGTGGACGCGCTCATGCTTGCGCTCCAAAACAAAGTTCCAAAGACCGTTTATGACAGCAAGCAGGTACTGAAACTTGCAGGCACGCTTAAAAAGGCTGAGTTTGGCGTTATCTTCGCAGGACCCGGACTGGTAGAATCGGTGCCGCACGATGCGATCATCCGGTTGATGGATAGGCTGAATGAGTTTTCGGATTTCCGGATTCTCCCGCTGCATTCCCAGTACAACCTGCGGTCGATTGCTGCTGTAAAGACCGCCGCCACCGTTACCACTACTGACGTTGCCACTGGCGCCACCACTAACAACACCACTAACAACACCACTAATACTACTACGGACGCTGCCGATGCGCGCGAGCAACAGGGCGTCGGCACCCAAACCTCAAAAATCACTCTTAACAGTCTGCGCGAGGCTGACTGCATTCTCTGCGTCGGTTTTGACCTCATAAGCTCGCTGCCACAGGCATGCGATATTGACGCCCGCATAATCATTATCGATCCAAACGAAACATTAACCGCGGGCTGCGCCGATGTTGTGATTCCTTGTGCGGCAGGCGGCGTGGATATGGCGGGCACTGCCGTGCGGCTGGACGGCGTAGAAATCGACCTCCCGTGCATCATGGAAACCGGGCAAGCTGGCGTGGGCATGCCGACTGATACCCCGACGCGAATGTCTGATGCGAGCATCATGAACCGGCTGCTCGAGGCGGTGTGATATGCCGGGAATTAAGATTGATCAGTTTCTTGCCGCGCCTGACCGTGAAATTACGGTCGTCGAATACCAGGATATTTTCCAGACCGAGGCAGCACTGAAACACGGGAAGTTCAGCAAAGAGTATCAGGACTTATCCACAGTTATTCTACTTGATCCAGCTGATTTAAAGAAGATCGGTGCCAGCGACGGCGACCTTGTGAAAATAAGCAGCGAACACGGCACTGTTGTCGTTACAGCGAAGAAATCAGAGGGCGACACGAAACATGAGGTCATGGCAAAAGAAGGGCATCAAGGACATCCAGGAGTTGGATACATGCCGGCAAGCGTGTGGCTGAACATTCTTGGAAGCACGCCGGCACCAGTATCTGCGAAGGTGAGCAGGTCGCAGCAGAAGATATACACGGTTAGCGAGTTGATCCCGGGTTTTAAGGTTTAACAGCTAAAACTTGGCGGCAGCAGGTAATCCGGCAAGTGCACCCCGGCAAAAACATCCAAAATACCAGAGAACACAATATATAAGACAATGATTAAGATCAAAGACTTATCCAGAGACTGGAAGGAGTTCTCGCTCCGCGTTGATCTGCACGTCAAAAAAGGAGAGTATTTTGTAATTTTGGGACCGACCGCCTCTGGAAAAACGTTGCTGCTCGAATTGATCGCTGGTTTTTATTACCCTGACGGTGGCAGCATCACAATCAATGAAAGAGATGTCACCGACCTTCCACCAGAAAAAAGGGATGTCGGATTTGTTTATCAGGATTACTCGCTTTTTCCGCATTTAAATGCGGAAGAAAACATAGAATTCAGCTTAAAACTCAAAAAAATTCCCGTTAATGAGCGAAGACAGAAAGTGGAAGCGATCATGGAGCTTCTTGGCATATCACACCTGGCACATCGCTATTCGATCACGCTCTCAGGCGGAGAGCAACAGCGGATCGCGCTAGCGCGGGCAGTCGTTGCAAAGCCGCGAACATTCCTCCTTGACGAGCCACTCAGTGCGCTTGACAACCGGACACAGAACATGCTTCGGGACGAACTCAAACGAATCCACCACGAGGCAGGGCTTACCACAATCCACGTCACCCACGACCAAACCGAGGCAATGGTGCTTGCAGATCGCATCGGCGTGATGATGGGCGGCATAATCGTGCAGGTAGGAACGCCCGAAGAGGTCTTCAGCAAGCCGGTTTCAGATGAGGTCGCAAGCTTTGTGGGCGTCGAAAACATCCTTGATGGCAGGATTATAGCAAACACAAACGATCTTGCAACCATCGACACCGGCGATGGATACATGATCGATGCAGTGTCCGACTGTGCCAAAGGCAGCACGGTCCGCATCTGCCTCCGCCCGGAAGATGTTACGATCACACCGGACAACGATCCGAACCTGAAGAGCAGCGCACGAAACTGTTTTGCAGGCAAAATCACCCGAATCACGCCGTTTGGCGCAATGGTTCGCCTCAAAATCAACTGCGGGTTTCCACTCATGGTCCTGATAACAAAACGATCAGCAAACGAGCTTGGACTCGATGTTGGTTCGAGGGTAATCGCCTCGTTTAAGGCAACCGCAGTCCACCTGATAAAAGCGTGAGGGGTGCGGGATGAAATGGAGAGCCGCCAGGACATGGGGTTGTATTGCCACGTGGATGAGAAGTTTAAATATCACTGGATTATTGCATAGTGCCGGATAGGAATTAGGGATGTAGAATTTACAAAACACGCAGAAGACATGGTGAAAGAACGGAAGTTTGATAGGGCGTTTATCGTGGATGTTGTATGTAATCCGGAACGAAAGGAACGTGGCGTAGGTGACGTGTGGTATGCTTATCGGAGAGTTTACAATAAAGTGGTGAGGGTTGTTGTTAACGGTAAACAAAAACCATATATCGTTATAACGATGTATTATGATAGGAGGCTTAGAAAATGAGAGTTAAAGTAGATATGGAGAGCGATACACTCTATTTTAGATTATGTGAGGATGATATAGAAGATAGTGAAGAAATCGCCCCCGGAATCATCATAGATTATAACAAATATGCTAACGTAGTCGGTATAGAAATTCTTGGTATTAAAGCACGATTGCCGGTAGAAGATTTATCCCGTATGACCGTCGAATTACCTATTGTCGTGCAACACCCAACCCCGAATCCGGCATTGAGTATGTCCCACCAGAGTAAACCACAGAAAATTTGAATGATAAAAGTCAAATCAAGGTACGTAATCCATATATGACGGGATGGTGAGGGCGATGAAGCCATTTTCCACATTGTTGGCGACAACCACCTTCACCACTGGCGACAAACGAATATCCACGTAATAAATGCTGTAAAAAAAGCGCGGAAAAGGCGGTGCAAGCCGCATCGCCACAGACAACCGTGAAACGCTGTTTAACGAAGATGAAAAACATGAAACAAATAAAGGGAATAAACAACATTGAGAAAGATACTATTCTCAACATGGGTGAAACGGTAGCTGCGGAGATCGAGTTTTATGAGCAAATACTGGAAAAATTCAGATCCAAATATGGCGATCTCATAGGGTTTGAATCTAAATTGGCTAATGCAGAGTTACCAGAACATCCCTATTAGGAGGAATCCATCCAATACAGAAACGCATACGAGGGATTAGAGGGATTAGAGGGATTGAAAAGGATGAAAGGTGTATTTGAGTGGATATTAAACTTATTAAAGCAGCAAGAACATTCCTCAGAGAGTGCGACTTTGCAGAAACTGCCCATGACCTGAGAACAAAGATCAGGATTGTTCTCAAAGAGGATTATTTCATGGATATGTACTATAACAAAACGCTGGGCAAGTACACCTACACGCGGGCAAAGGGAGACAAGAGAGTTATTGGGTGGGATAATGCTCCACATCATAAGCATCTTGAGAACTTTCCACACCATTTCCATACGGTAAATGGTAAACTAATTCCATCGCCGTTGAGTGGCGATCCGGAAACAGACGTATATATTATTTTAGATCATATAAATAAATTCTTTGTTGCTGCAAAACATACATAGATAACGGCATCGATGCATATGCAATCTGCTCAATGCCACACAACTGCAACCCAATTCAGCATCAATCCATCCATTTTTTTACACCTGTGCACCTCATCCACACCACACCCCCACCACCCACATCATTTCAACCGCAAAAGAGCTAAACACCCACCAAATAACAAAATATCGAAAGCACACGCTCGAGTAACCCGCGGTGAACCACAAGATCACACGATTTCCACAAGACTTCTGTGTTAACCCTTGCGAAATCGGGGACTGTCACGTCATCTGGGGTTACATGAGATTCCACAAATCTGTTCAAGTGAGTTGTAGGAGAAATCTGTGTAATCCGTGTTAATCTGTGGCTAAAAACTTTTGTCAGCCACAGATTTCACAGATGGACACAGATTACAGGTTATTTACCAAAGAAACCGCACCACCTGCAAGGATATGACCCCAGCACCACGTAATGTGACAGCCTCCGAAATCGCGTGGTTTTATATACCAGTATCCGCATTTGATCGCGCTCTCGCGCGGAGAGCCGCAGTGGGTCGCGCTCGCGCGGGCAGTCGTTGCAAAGCCACTCAGTGCGCTTGACAACCGGACGCAGAACCCGGGCTCCGGGACAAACTCAAGCGAATTCACCACGAGGCCGGGCTGACCACAATCCATGTCACCCACGACCAGACCGAGGCAATGGTGCTTGCAGATCGCATTGGCGTGATAATAAGCGGCATAATCGTGCAGGTAGTAACGCCCGAAGAGATCTTCAGCAAACCCGTTTAAGACGAGGTCGCAAGCTTTGTGGGCGTCGAGAACATCCTTAGGGCTTGCCAGAAAATAACCTGTTGAAATTCGTGGCATTCGGCACATTCGTGATAAAATTGGCATAAAGGATCACGAATGGCACGAATGAACGAATCGCACGAATGCCAGGGATGTAGCGTGCCATCAGCTAATTTTGCTACTTTATTTTTCGGTAAGCACTTAATGGCAGGATTATGTCAAACACAAACGATCTTGCGACCATCAACACCGACGAGAGCTACATGATCGATGTGGTGTCAGGCTGTACCGAAGGCAACACGGTCCGCATCTGCCACCGCCCGGAAGATGTTGCGATCACACCGGACAACGATCCTACCCGGAAAAACAGTGCACAGAACTGTTTTGCAGGCAAAATCACCCGGATCACGCCGTTTGGCGCAATGGTTCGCCTCAAAATCAACTGCGGGTTTCCACTCATGGTCCTGATAACAAAACGATCAGCAAACGTAACTACTCAGGTACCTAAAACCACTATCAGGGGACTTCGCTATGCAGGAACTATCCGGGATGTGGTGAATACTATAACCAAACCGGGAATTTAACCGCAGAGTGCGCAGAGGGA
>RXIK01000156.1 GCA_004211975.1 Methanosarcinales archaeon
ATTCACCACATCCCGGATAGTTCCTGCATAGCGAAGTCCCCTGATAGTGGTTTTAGGTACCTGAGTAGTTACGTTCTACCACTGAAAAAAAGCGCAGTTTATGCCGGTGCCGAGTATAAAACTGTAAATTTTGGAACTTTTTCAATTTCAATAGATTTTAAAGTATTTTAACCGTAATCACTCAAAAATACAATATAGTTGGGGCTATTTCAAGCTGTATAGTCCCGAAACCTTTGACTTTATATACCCATCATCTCCACATGGGGCAACGAAATAAAGTCATAAAATTAACAGACAAGAAAATACGGCACATAATTCGAGCAAAGACCAGAAATAACAGTACTAAAAACATTGCCCTGAACATGAAATTAAGTGAATCCACTGTTAAGAGAGTTTGGATGCACTGGACAAAACACCATGAGCCGATACCGATTAAAAAATTTGGTCGGAAGAAGAAAGAGATGGACGAAGGCTCGAAGGAGTTGATATTTGACTGACATTCCGCAGGTCGCTATCCATTTTTCATAATTTCTACTGATAGTGGTTTTAAACATTTAAAGAATATTATTGTTATATTGTGGTGGAATAGCCTATCCAATTTCAACAGAGGAGGCTTTACAGGTCCATGTAAAAAATATATATTTTAATAAAGTGATTATCTTCAAAACCCCAAAATCGCAAGCACCAGCCACTATTCACCATTTGCAAAAAATAGATCTTTTTATAAAAACACGTGCGGAATGTCCGATTTGAGGTGCACGAAGAACAAAAATTAGGTGCGAGAAGGCTCTGAGTGCTTACCGAAAAATAAAGTAGCAAAGTTGGCTGATGTCACGCTACATCCCCGACATTCGTGCGATTCGTTCATTCGTGCCATTCGTGATCCTTTATGCTGATTTTATCACGAATGTGCCGAATGCCACGAATTTTAACAGATTGTTTTCTGGCAAGCCCTGAGAAAATAATTGAGTTCAAGTACGGGACGCACATCTCGCACAACCGCATCCATCAAGTTCTTTTGGAAAGTCGCGACCATGCCATTCTTGGAATGGTTGTGGGACTGCAGGACTGATACTCGGAGGTTATATCACTTCGGTTTGCAGGATATTAATCTTTTATCTGTAATATAGTTTTATCAGAGTTAAAACTGCTGCCAAGATAAAATGATTATTCGCTCACCGCGCTCTATTCGTACAGTTCATGCCATTCGCTCAATTTATCCCGGTGCAGACCACTTTTAACACAGATGCCACACTCACTGACCTGCAGGCGTCCTTCACAGCATCCGTAGATATCGGTCAAGTTCCCATTGGTGCACTTGGACTCGGTATGCGTCCCATTCTGCGGAGGCGATCCGTATGAATGCGTTGTATGCATGGTTTCCGAGTGCTTGTTTCACGATGTTGTCTGATTTTAGGTGGTCGAGTGCGAGGCTGAGGCTTGTGGGGAGTGTTTCGATGCCGGCGTCTGTTATTTCTTGGAAGTTCATTTCGTAGATGTTTTCTTTGATTGGTTTGCCTGGATCGATTTTGTTTTTGATTCCGTCTAGTCCTGCTATTAGGATGACTGCGAATGCGAGGTACGGGTTGCATGATGGGTCTGGTGATCTGAGTTCGATTCTTGTGCCTGTGCCTCTTGCTGATGGTACTCTGATGAGTGAGCTTCGGTTTGCTCCGGACCATGTGATGTGTACGGGTGCTTCGTATCCTGATACGAGGCGTTTGTATGAGTTTACGAGTGGGTTTGTGATTGCGGTCACGGCTTTGATGTGGGTGAGTAGTCCGCCGATGAAGTATCGTGCTTCATCGCTGATTTTGTGTTCATCATCCGGATCAAAGAATATGTTTTTTTCGTTGTTGTTTTTGTCGAATAGTGAGATGTTTATGTGCATGCCGGATCCGCTGGCGCCGAAGATTGGTTTTGGCATGAATGTGGCGTGGAGGTTCTTGTTTGTTGCAGCTGTTTTGGTTACGTACCTGAATAGGAGGACTTTGTCTGCGGTGGAGAGTGCGTCGCCGTATTTGAAGTCGATCTCGTGCTGTCCGCTTGCGACTTCGTGGTGTGATGCCTCGATCTCGAAGTCCATCTCTTCAAGGGCGATCACGATGTCTCTGCGGATGTCTTCTGCAAGGTCTACCGGTGGAAAATCAAAGTATCCTCCGAAGTCGTGTGGGGTGGTTGTTGGCACTCCATCCTGCATTTCAAAGAGGAAGAACTCAAGTTCAGGTCCGGTGTTCATGATGTACCCCATCTTTTCTGCTTCTTCTACGGCTTTTTTAAGTACGTTTCTTGGGCATCCTTCAAATGGCGTGCCATCATGTAGGTGTACGTCGCACACGATTCCGGCGACTGCTCCATTGCTATCGTCCGCCTTCCACGGCAGAATCCGGAATGTCGCTGGATCTGGCTTTAAAAGCATGTCGGATTCATGAATGCGCACGAAACCCTCGATGGACGACCCGTCAAATGATATTCCGGTGGTAAGCGCTTTTTTCATCTGTGCAGCCGGTATCGCGACGTTTTTCACTGTTCCCAGGATGTCCACAAACTGAAGCCTGATGAACTTTATGTTGTTTGCAGCAATTGTGTCCAGTACCTCTTCGTTGGTGTTCATGGTATCTCCGATTGGAATATGAACCGCAATATTCATAAACTCATTCATTATATGTGGGATGAATGGCAGTTCATCCAATTGAATACCGGTACGGGACCGCGGAGATGAAGCAGGTCTGGAGCGAGGAGACGCGTCTTGAAAAGCTGCTTTCTGTGGAAAGCGCGCTTGCACGGGCGGAAGCAGATGTGGAACTGATTCCTGCTGGTGCTGCGGCTGTTATTGCAGAAAAGGTTCATGTAGTTTTGCTTGACAGGGTAAATGAGATTGAGGACGAGATACAGCATGATATGATGGCGCTCGTGCTCGCAATTTCGGAGCAGTGTGGTGACGCAGGGAAATGGGTGCATTTTGGTGCGACGTCAAGCGACATCCTTGATACTGCGACCGCTCTTCAGATGCGTGATGCAATCAGCATCCAACGGGTGAAGTTATGCGGTTTACTTGGCACTCTTGTTGAGCAGGCTGATGCGCACAAAGAAACGGTCTGTGCCGGGCGTACGCACGGGCAGATCGGGGTTCCAACAACGTATGGGCTGCGGTTTGCGATATGGGCGTGCGAGATTGATCGACACATAACACGACTTGACGAGCTAACCCCAAGGGTTGTGGTGGGCAAGATCGGGGGCGCAGTTGGGACGCAGGCTTCATTTGGCAAGAACGGAACCACAATTCAGAAGAACACGATGAAATACCTTGGCATCGGATCAGTTGAGGTCGCAAACCAGATTGTTCAGCGTGACCGGTATGCGGAGTTTGTGATGTGGATGGCAAACACCGTAACAACGCTTGACAAGATCTGCACCGCCGTGCGAAACCTGCAACGAAGCGAGATTGCGGAGATAGCGGAAGGATTCGGGAAGAAACAGGTTGGGTCCTCAACGATGCCGCACAAACGCAACCCGATCAAGTCAGAGCAGGTATGCGGACTTGCACGGATCGTGAGAGCGATGGTTGAGCCTGAACTTATGAATAACACGCTCTGGGACGAACGTGACCTCACAAACTCCTCTTGCGAGCGAATCGTCTTTCCGGAGGCGTGCGTGCTCACAGATCACCTGATTAACCTGACAACAAAGGTTATCAGCGGTTTACAATTTTATCCGGAGAACATCCGACGAAGCCTGGATCTGCTTAGTGGGCTTAACATGGCAGAATCCGTGATGATCGTGCTTGCAGAGCACGTTGGCAGACAGGAAGCACACAGCATCATCAGAGAATGCTCAATTGCAGCGCACGAAGGTGGCACGAGTCTAAAGAACGCTCTGCTTAAGCGAGACGAGGTTACTGCACATCTCGGCGCGGATGAAATCGATGTTGCACTGGACCCATACAGCTATATTGGAACGGCTGTGGAGCAGGTGGACGCGGTTGTGGCAAGGCTGCGGACACGGGTGTGAGGGCGGAATTTTTATTACGCCACGCAATCATCAGACAACTATAATGAAAATATTGAGCTACAGAATCCTGCTTAAACAAGAGCCAGAGGGGGGTTACACGGTGATAGT
>RXIK01000055.1 GCA_004211975.1 Methanosarcinales archaeon
CTTTCCGCTCTGTTGTTGGTTGGTTCAACACCGGGATAAGTGACAAATGTGAACCAGTACTCAAAGCCATTTTCTATCTTGCCGATGAGCTTTTCCACCTTCTCGTTCCCGTAACCTCTGTTGATCCATCGTTTGAGCGTTGTTTGCGCGTTATGCAACAGTTTCTCCCGGATTTCGGGTGGGGGATCACAATCGAAGTGTGTTAGTCAGTTTTCGATAGAGTCTCGTGAGTGCTTGGTGTAAGGGAACCGCTTCCGTAATCTTATCGGTGAGATCCTTTGATTCTCGCAGTAAGTGCGCCCGAACATACGCTCGGATATGTTTTGTAAATTTGGAATATGGTTTCCAGCCATCACACACGATTATTCCCTTGAATTTCCTTGTCAGAATCTCCATCAGGACTTTTGTGCCCCGGCTATGCCGAATCGCAATAAAAGTCTCTGCCGGGGTGGTGAATACCCATATCCAGTACTTCTTTCCCGGGACTTTGATTGACGTTTCATCAACATGTAGAATAGAAGCGTTGCGAACTCGTTCCAGAATTCGGTCATATTCCGATTGAACTGCATCGGCGGCACGACGAGTGAGATCAAGTATTGTAGCCCACATCATCGCGTTCTGAATCTTCCTGTGGGGCAATCTATCCTCATATTTCAGCAGTGCCGCCTGAACAATCGTGTTGTTACCGAATCTGCTTTCTTTTGGACAACCCGGCATCGGTTGCAACCACTTCTTTCTGGCAGTGTGGGCAGGTATAATGTGCAATTTTGTATTCGGTGACGATAACCGGTTGTGGCTCAGGAATCTCTTCAATAATCCTCGATTCCACGCTGAACGGAACACCAAGCTCAGCCCCACAGTCAGGACATCTATCCTTCATGACCTCCACCTGCCTATCCGGCTTTGCAAGAGGTCTTGTCACACCCTTATGCCCCTTCTTCTGCCCCGACTTTCCCATCGCCTGCATCCTGATCCTTTTTGCGCTTGCCGCCACGCTTCAGACTTGGCGGGGTATGCGCATTATCATGCATAGCCAGTTTGGCTTCAAGCTCCTTTATGTGTCCTTTAAGCGACTCATTCTCACGTTTGAGTTGGTCAATAGCGTCTTGACGTTGCTTGATGCTTGTGTTCTTGTCCATAATCCTCTCAGAAGACTATTACAGTAATAATATAAAAGTTTTGTGGTTGAGAATATGTTTCGGATCGATCCGGAAGAACAGTATAATGAGTGGTTATGCGGGGGAGCTGAACACATACGTCTTGTGAAGATCCTCACAGAAGACCAGTTAGATGGAAATCTGTAAGTCATAAGAAATGAATGGACAACCTTTATATAGAATTTAATGTGGATGATAACAGGGGAATTTAGTATGGGGGAAGCGAGGATTTTTTAAAGTTATGACAAAACAGATCAACAGTCAGCAAACCAGTACCAGTAATCCTCCGCAGATCATAGGTTTCGGAGCCCTGAACCTGGATCGGATCTTGTATGTAAACAGGATTGTTAAACCGGATGAAGAAGGATTCATCAGTTCGGTTGAGAACCATCCGGGTGGATCAGCAGCCAATACTATAGTAGGTCTGTCCAGACTTGGTATCGGGACAGGTTATATTGGTAAGGTCGCGCATGATGAAGGCGGTGAGATATTATTAAACGACCTGACATCTGAAAATGTGGATGCCAGAGGAGTTACTGCTACCAGTGGCAGAAGTGGATCATGCCTTATCATGGTGGATGGAAGAGGGGAAAGAGGTATTCTTGTAGACCCTGGAGTGAATGACTCAATCTCAATAACAGATATTGATATGAGATATGTTGATGGTGCCGCCCTGATTCATATGACATCCTTCATCTGCAAAGAATCAGAGACATCTTTTTTAACCCAGAAACAGGTTGCTTTATCTACATCATCCCGGATTAGCCTGGACCCGGGCACGCTCTATGCAGAGCGCGGTATGGGGGGTTTAATAGATTTTATCAAACGGGCACGTCTGCTACTGCCTAATGACCATGAATTATGCCTCATGACAGGATGTGAGAATGTTCAGAAAGGTGCGAAAATGCTTATTGATGCCGGTGCCGAGTGGGTAGCTGTAAAAATGGGTGATCGCGGATGTTATGTAACAGATGGGATTATTAGCACCAAAATCCCCCCTTTAAAGGCGAAAGTGGTAGATACTACAGGTGCAGGTGATGCTTTTAATGCCGGTTTTATCCATAGTATGTTGCAGGGTAAGAGCATAGAAGAATGCGGAAAAATAGGGAACATCACAGCGTCTATCAGTATAGCACATAGAGGTGCAAGGGACGGACTACCTTACTCAAAAGAACTGGATAAACTCACAGAAGATCTTTGAGAAAAATATGATGCTTTCCCAATTTTCCTTCATAGTTTCCGGATGATATTCGTTTGACTCCGGTAACTTCCGCAGCCGCATACATAGCAGCTTTCATAGCATTCTTCAGGACCTTTTCATTTACCCCGTTAATCACTATCTCAGGAATGGACTTAATCCCTTCAGGCACCATGTAATCAGGGATCTTTCCCTGCAATGTTGGACAGTATGGGTGGTTAGTGGAGGGTCCTACCTCGGGATGTTCCTGCTGTGGATATACCGGCTTTGAGCCAGCAGAACATATATCGAATGTGGTAACTGCTCCTTTTACAGTGTCTATAGCTTCTACCGCTCTATCCCCTGCTTCAAGAGCTGAGTCAATAGAATCACAGAAGAACCAGACATTACCCCCCATTACACCACCGGACATGCCCAGATATCGCTCAATAATAAAATCACCCATCATCAAAGGTAATACTATGGTCTCTCTATCGTAGATGGTCTCTTCGTGATGGTATCCGTCTGCACAGTAGCCTACCGGCTTAAGCATATCAATGCTCTGTTTTGAATCCAGCGCATTATAGACCGATGTAGTAGGCACGACCAGGATGCCCTGGCGTATACGCCAGCCCAGTTCAGATGCTATAATATCCCGGGATCCTTTGATGTCATTGACCCATATCTGGATAACCGCGCCCATCCTACCATCCGGTGTTTCAGAAGAAGAAAGCCACGATTCGATCCCACCTTCCGATTTGCTAAATACAGTAGATGGGAGAGCAGTGGAAAGGTATGCTGCACGTCTAAGTCTTTTTTCATCCTTCGCCGTTACGATGAATCTGGTAAACACACCGCTAAAGGCTTCACAATATGTATCATCCACAGGAATATTATTAATACTGAGGTTCATGTATGATTATAGGACGTTCTTACTTATAACGGATATTCCGCAGGTCGCCATCAATTCTCAGCACAAAACGCTTCAGATCCCCGCGGTTGTCTTTGGGGTGGCAATAAGCGACCTTAATTGTGTTGGGGTCAGGATTTGAATTCTCGTAAGCTCCATGCAAACTGAAATTGGTTGTGTCCGTGTGAAGCACGTGCGCACCAAACAAGACGTGATTCATGGATTCCGAGACTATCCGGTTGAAAAATTCGAGTGCAACCGTATTCATAGATTCTATCAGAGCGTTTCTGAGCGCGCCGTCCCCCAACAATCGTTCTGTTAGGAGATTCTCGAAATATTGGGAGTAAAGATACAATCCGGCTTTCGTTAAACCCCAAACCATTCAAGCACATAGCTTGATCACGGTCGAGTGGGGTATGTTGTGATCCCGATTTTTGGCATGGCGGAATCTATGTTATCCGCAATATCAAGTTTGTCAAATATTCTGGCAACAAGTCCTGGGTGTCAAGTGATGTGGTTGTTATCTCCATGCGGCTAATCATCCCCTCACAGCCAACCTCGGGTGCAGAAAGCAGAGAGTTGTGATTGCAATCACTGTTATCCCTGGTTATCGCAGTTCAGCCTACAGACCAAGCACCTTATCCATCCCATAAACTCCTGTCGGCGCGTCCATCACCCATCGCGTTGCCCGTATCACGCCGGATGCAAAAGCCTGCCTGCTATGTGCCTGATGCCTGATCTCGATGCGCTCACCATCTCCTGCGAACAGAACGAAATGATCGCCAACGATGTCGCCGCCTCGAATTGCGTGGATGCCGATCTCGTCGCCCCGGGGGCACAGTCCCTTGCGCCCGTGCACCAGGCTTCTCCCTCCAATCACGCGGGTTATGGACTCTGCCGCCTGCATTGCGGTTCCTGATGGTGCATCCTTCTTGTGGCGGTGGTGCGCTTCCAGGATCTCAATGTCCCAGTCACCTATGTATGCGGCAGCTTCTGCGAGTAATTTCCAGAAGACGTTGACGCCCACCGCAAAGTTTGGTGCGATCACCGCGGAGACATTGTCAGCGATGATCGTTGTGATCTCGTCCCGATATGGTTCAAGCCCGGTTGTTCCAACCACCAGGTTTATGTTGTTGTGGGTAGCGTGCCTGATGTTACCAACGGCGGCATCAGCGATCGTGAAATCGATCAGCACATCCGGAGAAGTGCTTTTGAGCACTGCATCGATCTCATCTGCATGTGATACCAGGACATCATCAGCCCCGGCTGGCATGTTGATGCCGCTTAGGTCAAGTGCCGCAACCAGTTTCATGTCTGGTGCATCACGGATATTCTCGATGATCAGCGCGCCCATGCGCCCGTATGCGCCCGTTATTGCAATATTAATCATTGTTACCTCGGTGTCTGTTATGCACATATTTGTTGCACGTGGATGTAGTTCTCAAGCAACATTTATTATGCGATCAAATCTTATATACCTCTGTTCACTGGTATTTTTTGATGGTATGTACCCAAGAATAAAAATTATAGGATATGATCAAAACAATGGATGTTGTTGATACCACAGTCCGGGGTGTATATATGGTTGGCGGTCCCAAGCAGATGGCTCCTGTGGTGCTGCTCACTGATGAAACAGGGCGCATCATGCCGGTCTTTGTCGGTCATTCGGAAGCTATGTCGATACACATTGCACTGCGCAAAGAGACAACGCCACGACCAATGACCCATGATCTCATAGTTATAATGCTTGAGGAACTGGGCGGGTCGGTGAAGAGCGTTCTGGTCGATGACCTGGACGAGGGCACGTTCTATGCGCGACTGGTTATAGACGTGCAGGACACACAGAAAGAGATCGACGCCAGACCAAGTGACTGCATAGCAATTGCGGTGCGGACCGGAGCCCCAATCCAGGTGCGTGAAAACCTTTTTAACCAGGTCGCGATCGAATCCAGTGAACTCGAAGGTGTCAGCAGCCTTGATGAGTACATCACAACAGACCAGTCATAATGGGTCCGATAAGCGCAATCACGCGGTTCGTGCGGCAGGAAACTGCTGGCAGCACCCCCTGCACACACGGCGGCAGAATAGCAGAATCAGGACGTGAGGATGCACTTGATTTCAGCGCCAATTTAAACCCGGAAGGAATTCCCGAGGTCAAGACATCAGCCAGAAGCGCAGAAACAATCGAGGAAAAGCTCAAGCATTACCCTGATAACCGGTATCTTCGTTTAAGAGGTGCATTCGCCAATTTTGTTGAGAACTACCGGCACTCAGGCACCCCAGAACACACACAAAAAATCACCGCAGAGAACATCATTCCCACAAACGGATCATCCGAACTGATAAGGCTATTTGCAGAGACCCTCATACAACGTGGCGACCGCGTGATCATCCCTGCACCCACATTCGGTGAATATGCTTTCCAGTGCCAGCTGTTCGGAGCAAATGTGCAGTACTGCGATTACTCACAGATTCTTGGGTTAACAACTACAGAAATCTCAGATGCAAGCGCGGTATTCCTGTGCAATCCAAACAACCCAACAGGTAGCATGATATCACAAAGTGACGTGCTGCAACTTGCAGACCGCTGCTTTGACCACGAAACATTTCTCTTTATCGATGAGGCATTCATAGAACTTGCCGATCCAACTCAATCAATTGTGCACACCGTGTTTGACTCGGATTTCGTGCTTGTACTCAGATCTCTGACAAAAGTATTTGCAGTCCCCGGACTTCGCATCGGCTTTGGCATCGCATCACGTGAACTTGCCGAACTGCTCAACCGCGTGCGGCTGGTCTGGAATATTGGTGCGCCAACTGAAGTAATCGGGATGCGCCTGATGGATGCATGTATGAAAAGCGACTATCTTAAGAGATCCAGCGATCTGATACGTACCGAACGAGAGTATCTTACAAAAGGGTTGGTCAATCGTGGTTTTACCCCGCTTAAAAGCAGTGTCAACTTCATTCTCGTTGATATCACCAATACTAACATGGATTCGCAGGAGCTAACCCTGAAAATGCTTGAACAGGGAATTCTGATCAGGGATTGTGCATCGTTTAAGAATCTGAGCACCAAGTATGTCAGACTGGCGGTTCGAACGAGGCAGGAGAACCGGATGCTACTGCAGGCGGTCGATGCGGTGCTCCGAGAGTCGTCAGAACAATAAATATGTCAGATGTGATAACACGTGCCAGTAATCTCTTTTTCAACCGTTCCATCGTCCAGTTCCACAATCAAAGCCCCATCGCGATCAATGCCAACAGCTTCACATTTAATTGTCCTGAAACCTGCAACGATCTTCACTCTCCGCCCAATGGTGGACGAATAGTTTCTCCAGTGTTTCAGGATTGAGTGGAAGTCACCACCCAGAAATGCGGTGTAATGCCGCTCAAAACGCTCGAGAATGCCTCTGACAAGAGCGATCCGGTCAACATCCCCCCCGAGCGCTTCTCTTAATGACGTTGTCTGCATCATGGTGATCGGCGGGAGCATGTCAAGATCAATGTTGGCGTCAATCCCGATTCCAACGACCACATAGTTCACGACGTCTAACTCAGCTTCCATCTCGGTTAAGATTCCGCAGACCTTCTTTTCATCGATAAGGATGTCATTGGGCCATTTCACCTCTGCATTTAGTCCAAGCTCGCGTAAGACCTCTGCGACAGCAACCCCTGCCACAAGCGTTAATTTATGGACTTGATCCGGAGAAATTTTTGGTTTCAGGATCATTGAAAGCCAGATTCCACCTGGTGGTGAATACCATCCCTTACCCATCCTGCCCCTGCCTTCAATCTGCCTTTCTGCAATTATAACAGTTCCATCAGGGTTGTCTGCAGCAAGTTCCTTCGCTTTTGCACTGGTGGATTTTATTTCATTAAAGTAGTGTATCTCCTTACCAATAAACTCGGTCTTGAGATCATGTTTAACTTCGGCGGGCAGCAGCAGGTCCGGAATCTCCCGGAGCCGGTAACCCTTGCGGGTGACCGATTCGATGATATAGCCACCTTCTCGCATGGACTCGACATGTTTCCACACCATCGTGCGCGAGATGCCCAGTTGTTGTGAGAGATATTCGCCTGAAACGAACTCATCATGTTTTTCTTTGAGTATCTCCAGAATTTTTTCTCTTGGTTGCATGAATATACTACTCTTTGCCTTCATTAGCAATATATGTTTTTACAGCAGCAGTTATGGCTGCAACCTTCCGGTCACCGGCACCCATGGCAGAAGCAAGCGTTGCTCCCTTCACTTTCTCGCTTTCAACTACTGCTTTCACCTGTGTCATCACATCAAAGTCTTCAATGAAGTGTGTCGTGAGTTCCCCGTTTATAAAGTGCGGGTTTCTGAGCACTGCCTTATGAAACGGGACATTTATCGAAACACCAACAATAATGTACTCGTACAGCGCCCTGAGCATTTTGTCTGTCGCTTCCCCCCTTGTCTGACCCCAGGATATTAGTTTGGAGACCATCGAGTCATAGAACGGGGAGATTGTGTAACCCATGTGCACGCCACTGTCAACCCGGATTCCCGGACCTCCTGGCGACCGGTATCGGGTGATCCTTCCCGGGGACGGGGCAAAATCGTTGAGTGGATCTTCTGCGTTGATCCGGCACTCGATTGCCCATCCGTTGATGCCGATATCCGCCTGTTCCAGTTCTAATCTACCGCCTGCTGCAATTGTTATCTGTTTTCTGACAATATCAATCCCGGTCACCATCTCGGTTATCGGGTGTTCCACCTGCAGCCGCGTGTTCATCTCAAGGAAATAAAAATCACCCATCGAATACATGAACTCAACCGTGCCTGCATTTGTATAATCGATCGCGCTTGTTGCTCTGACCGCTGCTGCGCCCATTCGCTCACGCAGTTCGGGGGTCATAACCGGCGAGGGTGACTCTTCGATCAGTTTCTGGTGCCGTCTCTGTATTGAGCACTCCCGCTCGTTCAGATGGACAATATCACCATAAGAATCCGCCAGAATCTGAAATTCGATGTGTCTGGGCTGGAGCATGTATTTCTCCATGAAGATTGTGTCATCGCCAAACGCCGATTTCGCCACCGCTCTGGTCGAATGAACTGCGCTTACGAGTTCCTCTGCGTTGTTTGCGATCTTCATCCCGATCCCGCCACCTCCCGCAGATGCTTTCACGATGACCGGATACCCGAGCTCCTCTGCATCATCAATGACCGATTCCGGATCGTCGATCCCGGCAGAAATCCCCGGTATAACCGGAACCCCGGCTTTCGCCATCATCTTTTTGGCAGTTATCTTGCTTCCAACGGTATCGATGGATTTGCCGGATGGTCCGATGAAGACGACCCCCATCTTTTCACATTCTCTGGCAAACGCCGGGTTTTCAGCGAGAAACCCGTATCCCGGGTGGATCGCTTCTGCGCCGGTTTTTTCTGCCACATCAAGGATTCTATCGATACGCAGGTAGCTCTGGCTTGCCGGCGGTAGACCGATGCAGTGAGCCTCGTCAGCATATTTTGTGAACAGTGCAGTACTGTCAGCCTCTGAATGTACTGCCACGGTCTTTATATCCATCTCGCGGCAGGCTCTCATCACCCTTATCGCTATCTCGCCTCGGTTTGCCACTAGTATCGTATTAAACAATGAAAACACCCCTTTGGTCGGTTTTTAGTTGACTGACATGATCATGTCGCCAGCACGCACGGTATCGCCTTTTGAAACAAAGAGGTCCCGAACTATCCCGCTGTGTGGGGCGTGAATGTCGTTTTCCATCTTCATAGCCTCGATCACGGCAACAACATCCCCTTTCTCCACAGGATCGCCTTTCTTGACCTTCAGCCCAAGAATCATTCCCTGCATGTTGCTCTTGATCCCGCCCTCTACAGAATCTGCCGGAACAGGCTTCTTTGCCTCAATAGTCATCTCTCCGGTTGGTTCGATCTCCACATGGAATGCCTCTCCATCAACAACCACCTTGAAGACGTTGCCTGCCACCATGGCACCCGGACTCGAAAAAGCACACATCGCCGGTTTGATCTCTTCCTCAACTGCATTTCCCATGAGGAATGTCTTTGCAATCTGCGGATACAAAGCATAAGTCAGAATATCCTCTTCTTTCCGGACAATACCAAGTTCCTGCGCTTTTCTGGTGATCTGGTCCAGTTCGGGCTCGAGCAGGTCGGCGGGTCGGCAAGTTATGGCGTCGTCTTCGCCCAGCACCTTGTCCAGCAGCTCGTCAATGATCGGCGCAGGAGGCTTCCCATACATCCCTCTGACGTATTCCCGCACTTCTTTCGGTATAATCTTGTATCGCTCGCCTGTAAGAACGTTTAACACCGCCTGCGTGCCAACGATCTGGCTGGTAGGTGTGACAAGCGGCGGATAGCCCAGGTCTTTCCGGACACGCGGCATTTCAGCGAGCACATCATTGTACCGGTCCAGAGCGTTCTGTTCTTCGAGCTGGGATACCAGATTGGAAAGCATCCCGCCCGGTATCTGGTATATTAAGACATTGGTGTCGATTTTTTCAGATATTGGATCAAGAATTCCCGCGTATTTTTCTCTTACTCCAACAAAATACTCTTTTATATCGGTTAGAACATTAAGATCAAGTCCAGTGTCATACGCGGTCCTTTGAAGAGCAGCAACCACAGTTTCCGTCGGAGGCTGGGACGCCCCGCTCGCGAATGGCGAGAATGCGGTGTCCAGGATATCGACCCCGGCGTAACACGCTGCCATATAGCTCATGGTTGCCATTCCACTCGTAGAATGCGAATGAAGATTAATAGGTAGTCCCACCTCGCTTTTCAGGGCTTTGATAAGATCGTACGTGTCACGCGGCGAGATCAGCCCTGCCATATCCTTTATACAGATAGAATCACAGTTAAGCTCAGAGAGTTCTCTTGCAAAACGGACAAATGAGTCTATTGTGTGCACCGGGCTGATGGTGTAGCTGATAGTGCCCTGAACGTGCGCCCCGGCTTTTTTCGCAGTCTTGATCGAGACTTCCATGTTTCTGATGTCGTTTACCGCATCAAAAACTCTGAATATGTCGATCCCGTTATCGGCAGATTTCTCAACGAATTTCACCACAATATCATCAGGATAATGCCGGTACCCAACAAGATTCTGCCCCCGAAGCAGCATCTGAAGTGGGGTGTCTTTGATTATCGCTTTCAGACTCTTCAACCGTTCCCAGGGGTCTTCATTCAGGTAACGGATGCAGACATCAAAGGTCGCTCCACCCCAGACCTCCAGAGAGTAAAATCCAACGCGATCAAGCTCCTCTGCGATCGGGAGCATGTCGCAGGTCCGCATTCTGGTCGCGATAAGGGACTGGTGCGCGTCCCGGAATGTGGTGTCTGTTATTGTTACTGCTGACATTAGTGTATTTAGTACCCGTGCATAGCTATTAAATCTCTCTACACCCAGTAATCAGTACCATCCGCATCTCCAAGGTCCCGCAAGAATCCACAGTAATCCACAAAATCGGAAGCGCCAGATGCCACAAGTATGAAAGCCATCCGGATATGTGAGACTTTTTAATTTGTTCTGGTCGGTTGAACAACATGATGCCAATCCTGCAAACAGTGGCATGATATGACTTCCGAAATCAGTGGAATCAGTGTTAATCTG
>RXIK01000056.1 GCA_004211975.1 Methanosarcinales archaeon
TGTTCTTGTGATGCTTCTTGCAGGACTCGAACTGTACTATCTCCGGGCAAGAGGCGAGTTATAATCGCTCCTGCCGTGCCCGATGTATGTTATCAAGGTGTTAGGGCTGTGATATGAGTCTTTGCAACCATATCCAGGATAAAACAAGGGATGTAATCGGTTTTAAGAGTAGTTAATCAATATTGTGTGGGTATCCACGTATAAACCACGAGATTACACAGGATTACACGAGACTAACACGGAAATCTTGTGGAAGTCCGTGTGATCTCGTTGTTCACACCATATACTCAGGCACTGGTGGTGTGGGGCATAAGCATGTGTCCGGCGTCGATCCGGCGTCAGATGGCGTGATAGTTTCCCTGCCACACAGAACACATTTAAATCAGAATAGGGCGCATGAATAATCACATGTTTGATCAGGAATATCAACTCTCATATTTCAAAGATAACGGATTCACACGTAAAAAATGCCTGAAATGTGGCGAGCACTTCTGGACAAGGAACGCTGAACGGGAGACCTGCGGCGACGCATCATGCGATGAGTATTCGTTCATAGGTGCCCCTGCATTCTCAAAGAGCTACAATCTCACAGAGATGCGCGAGGCGTTTCTCTCATTCTTTGAAGCGAATGATCACACGCGGATCGACAGGTATCCGGTGATCGCGCGCTGGCGCGACGACATTTACTTGACCATCGCCTCTATCGCTGATTTCCAGCCGTTCGTAACATCCGGAGCCGTGCCTCCACCCGCAAACCCATTATGCATATCGCAACCATGCATCCGGCTTGATGATTTGGATTCGGTTGGTAAAAGCGGAAGACATCTCACAAACTTTGAGATGATGGCACATCACGCATTCAACGACCAGGACAATAGAGTATACTGGAAGGAGGAAACTGTGGAGTACTGTGACCAACTGTTATCCAAACTCGGGCTGCTTAGCGATGTCACTTACAAAGAAGAGCCGTGGGCTGGCGGTGGCAACGCAGGTCCATGTCTGGAGGTGATCGTTGACGGTCTTGAACTCGCAACCCTTGTTTTTATGGATATGCGCGAGAGTAAGGACGGCGATATCACAATCAAGGGGAAACAGTACGTTAAAATGGATAATTCCATTGTGGACACGGGATATGGTCTTGAGCGATTTGTGTGGGCATCACAAGGCTCCCCAACAATATATGATGCGGTATTTCCTGAGATGGTAAGTAAAGTCACTGAGTATGCAGGAATCGAGCATTCGCTGCATGACCCGGAATATGCCGAGGTGCTTGCACAGAACGCGCGCCTGTCAGGCAGGTTTGATCTTGGCATGACCACAGATCTCGATCAACTACGTAATTCAGTGGCAAAAGAGATCGGGATCGATGTAAAACGGCTTAAATCAATCATAGAACCGGTTGAGAAAGTCTACGCCATTGTTGATCACTCCCGCTGCCTTGCGTTCATGCTCGGTGACGGAATCGTTCCATCAAACGTTAAAGCAGGCTACCTCGCAAGACTGGTCATACGACGAATGTTACGGCTGATGGACGCGACAAAACTCGATATTTCAATTTCAGAGCTGGTTGAAATGCAGATAAACCAGATCAGCGATCCCGCGTATGCACACAGGTCGCAAACCATTCGAGAGATTCTTGATCTGGAAGAAACTAAGTACAAACAGGTTATTTCAAAAGGCAGGCGGCTTATTGAGCGTTCAGTTAAGAAAATAGAACATGCCGGGGTAATTCCAACATCACAGTTGATCGAGTGGTATGATACACACGGCATCCCACCGGAGATCGCAAAAGAAGTGGCAGATGCGGAAAAGACCGCCATCGACCTCCCGGACAACTTTTACTCGATGGTTGCAAGCACGCACACCGCGGCGGTAGCGGCAGAAGCTGAAGCGGAAACACTCTATCAAGACAGGATAAAACTTGTTCCACCAACAAAACTTCTGTTTTACGATGAACCGGAGAATGTGTCGTTTGAGGCGGTGGTGCTCGAGGTGTGCGATGGTCACATCGTCCTTGACCAGACGCTCTTTTACCCTGAAGGTGGCGGGCAGCCGGCAGACCACGGCGTGCTATCCACGGCGGATGCGGTTCTGCATGTGACTGATGTGCAGTCGGTCGCAGGAGTTGTTCTCCACGAGATTGACGAACTGGACGGGGGCGAGGTTAACCCGATGCGAAGAGGTGACCTTGTCATCGGCAGGATCGACTCGAAACGCAGGTTTGCACATGCCCAGCACCACACAGCCACACACATCGTTAATAACTGCGCAAAAATTGTTCTTGGCGATCATATCTGGCAGACCGGCGCGCAAAAGTCGGAAACAAAAGCCCGCCTGGACATAACTCATTTTAAGCGGATCGCAGACCACGAATTTACCGAGATCGAGCAACTCGCAAACAAAGAGGTTGCGAAAAACCGGCATGTGCATACCACATGGATGGATCGGGTAGATGCTGAGAAAGAGTATGGTTTTGCTCTGTATCAGGGCGGCGTCCCGCCTGGCGAAAAGATCCGTGTCGTCCGGGTTGGCGGCGATGTGGAGGCGTGCGCAGGGACTCATCTGCCGTTCACCGGCATGGTCGGGCAGATCAAGCTGCTGCATACCGAGCGGATACAGGATGGTGTTGAGCGGATCGAGTTTGCCGCGGGAAACGCAGCCGTGATCGCCTCGCAGGAGCGAGACCACATACTGAAACAGGCGTGCTCAATACTCCGGGTGCCGCCTGAAAAGCTTGCCAGTGCCGCAGACAGGTTCTTCACCGAATGGAAGGAGCTTTCAAAGCAAAATACCCGGCTGAAAGAGGAACTTGCATCTGCGATCAGAGATAACATGGTTGCAAGCGCAAGATCCGCGGGTAACATCCGGATCGCGTCATACATCAGCTCACATGCGGATATGCAGGAATTAATCAAGATCGCGGGGAGCTTGCGCGGGATCCCGGATATGGTGGCGCTCATAGGCAGCACAAACAACAGCGGGAAAGTCGTGGTCTCGGTCGGCAAGGATGCGCAGGCAAGCGGTCTTGATGCCGGCGCAATCGTGCGCAGGATATGTGAAAAACTCGGTGGGAGCGGTGGCGGAAAGCCAGAGATGGCGCAGGGCGGCGGTCCTGATGCAGGAAAACTTAGCGAGGCGTTTGATGCAGAGATCGGATTGATCACGGGTTGTGATTAAGAACGAGTGGGGGGCGTGTCGGGTGTTTGATGCGATTTCGGGTTCCCAATCAAATTATAGCAAGATCCGCACGCTCCCAGCGGAAGACTGCCGTCTTCTTGTGCCAATCTCGTGAAATTTTGGCTCCCTCGGTAATTCGCGTTGTAAGTGTCTCATAGATGGATTGTGGTGGTGTGATATTAAGTGCTCAGGGATCACGAATGACATGTTTGAACGAATCTGACGAATGTTAAGATGGAATAGCCAGGTGTCATTCGTCTATTCGTGATAAAAACTGCAAAAAATATACTATATTCATGATAAACCCCTCTAAACCAAAATGCGGTGAGTTCTGGTAAATAACCGATATGGCTGGTCGTTTGTAACTACCCAGGTACCTAAAACCACTATCAGGGGACTTCGCCATAAAGGAACTATTCGGGATGGGGTGAATACTATAACCAAACCGGGAATTTAACCGCAGAGTGCGCAGAGGGACGCGGAGGGGGAATAAACGGTTAAATACTCTGCGTTTCTCTGCGCCCTCCGCGGTTATTTTTTTCTTACCATAAAGTACCGAATCGCAATCGGGCAACTAATCATCATACCTGAGCAGTTACAGTCGTTTTTGCATCGCAACGCGAGACCCCAGAGACCCAAAATTTCGTGGTTTTCCCACCTCACCTAAACACACACCAAAAGACCGATAATCGGGGTTCATCGGTGTTAATCCGTGGCTGGCAAAAGTTTTTAGCCACCGATCAACGCGGATTACACGGATTTCATCCATCCACCAGTTCCCAGGTTCTCTTATTCTGCGTGTTATGATAAACTATCGTAGATCCCGCCACTACCGGAATTTTAGACCGTGCCCATATCATGCGACACTCAGGCATCCGGCACGCCTCAACTCGTGTATTCCGCATTGATCCGCACGTATTCACACGTTAGATCGCAGCCCCATGCAACCGCCTTGCCAGCACCAAGCCCCAGATCAACAGCGATCATGATATTTTCGCCGCTCATGTCCACATCAGCACCATCAACTGCCCTGCCGCAATCCATGACTGACACACCGCAGAGTGCGAGCGACACATTGTCAGGATTGATATCAGCGCCGGAATAGCCCACAGCAGCGATCACCCGACCCCAGTTCGGATCGTTGCCATGAACCGCGGTCTTGACAAGCGGCGACTGAACAATTGCTTTTGCTGCCATCCGTGCATCCTCCTCGGTCTCTGCTCCGGTGACCCTTGCCTCGATCAACTTCTCTGCACCCTCACCGTCGCGAGCGATCATCTTCGCAAGTTCGGTGCAGACATGATCAAGCCCCTCCTGAAACTCGTTCCGGTCCGACGCACCCGCACCTGACTTAGCAGTCGCCGTTAGAAGCACCATGTCGTTGGTGCTGGTGTCGCCATCCACCACGATCATGTTGAAACTACGATTCACAGCCCGTTTCAGGCATGAATCAAGCGTTTCATGCGGTAGATCCGCGTCAGTGTAGATGAACGCAAGCATCGTTGCCATATTCGGGCGGATCATGCCAGATCCCTTCGTAATACCGCCGATTCGCACGCCTGATGTGAGTTCAACCGCAAACTCCTTCTGCGTGGTGTCTGTTGTCATGATGGCTTGAGCGGCTGCCGCGCTTCCCTCGGGAGTGTCGGATAATCCGGCGATCACGGAATCAACCCGGTTTTCGATCCAGCCCATGTCAAGATGCACGCCGATAACCCCTGTCGATGCAACACCGATCAAATCAGCAGGAACTCCGAATCTGCCCGCAACCATCTCCGCGGTGCGGGTGGCATCTGCAAGCCCACGCGTTCCAGTGAGCGCATTTGCACATCCACTGTTTGCAACAACCGCATACAGCCGGTGTTCAGCGAGGTGCATTCTGGTAATGATAAGCGGAGCTGCAACAACCTTATTTTTCGTGAAAACCCCGGCAGACACCCCATCACCAGTGATAAGGGCAAGCCCGTTCTTTCCTTCCTTAATACCGTGCGCACACACACCGCGAACAGCACACACACCACCAGGTATTTCCTTCATCGACACACCTGTTGACTGCCCTCCTTATATATCTATATGCCCCATCATTAAATATGGACATGCAGATACTCTGCACCGAGATCTCTGCCGCGATCACCGATGCGATTGAACCAGTAATCGGCACACCAGAGTCCGGACAGGAACTGTACACCGGCGCAGACGGCACACCCACAAAAAAAATCGATGAAATAGCGGAAAATGCCGCAATCAACGTTTTAAAGGATGATGGGCGAAAGATACTACTTATAAGCGAAGAGTGTGGCGAAAAAATTATTTTCGGGGACCTGCGCAGCCCGGATGTTCGGACGAGCGACGTTGATTTCACAGTTGTGCTTGACCCGCTCGACGGGACCTTCAACGTAGTAGCTGGCATCCCGTTTTATTCAGTCTCCATTGCCATTGGCAGATCTGATCTTTCCGACATCTCACACGGTTTCATTGAGAATTTACATTCAGGCGATGTGTATTATGCAGAGGCGGGCAAGGGAGCTTACTGCAATAAAAAACGCATCAGTGTATCAGAAATCAGTGAAATGCAAAAATTAAGTGTGACTGCTTATGCATACCGGACAGACTCAACAAAAGTGGTTGATCTCGGAAGAATTGTACGGAGAATCAGGGTTCTCGGGTGTTCGTCACTTGAACTCTGTTATGTTGCCTCAGGTGTCCTGGACGCCTTTGTTGACTTTCGCAGATACCTGAGGATCACCGATATCGCCGCAGGAAAGCTCATCATCGAGGAATCTGGCGGCACGGTCACCACCACCACTGGAACGCCACTTACCGGCGAGCTCTCGATCAAATCACGGGTGAACATGCTTGCGTCCAACGGGCAGGTCCACAAGCCACTATTAGATCTGGTCACAGACGACGCATAACCCACGATTTTCTCACAAAACCCTCGTAAAAACTGCCCCACAGGGTTTCTGTGTTAGTCTCGTGGTTTTCTCATTTCAACTGAACACGTGCCACAGTATATTTGGGCGATGTTTCGGTAAAACACAGAAATTTTTTTTGTGAGGAGTTGAATAGAGATAAGCGTTTGACGGGGTGTGAAAGAGTTTTGGGTGAGGTTATCGATAAGATGTGTGAACGATGTGTTTGAGCCTTACCACATAACCATTATCTCGCAGAAAGGACATTATGCCACCGTATCACGGATCATATTGTGATCTCGATGTCGTATACCTGCTCAGGGTTCTCTTTATGCACCTTCCAGAACACCTCTTCCACCGCCTCTGCCTCTTCGCCGGATCGCTCGATCAACTGTTTTGTTCTGCGGGGAACGGTTTTTGGACCGAGCACTGCACCCGGGCGCTCAAAGTCATCGATGTAATCGGTCTCCATCATGAAACGGCTCCCTTCGGCAAGTGCTACTTCGATGGCGCCTTTGCCTGCAAGCACTCCGGGGAATATGCCTTCACGCTCAAAAACCTGTACCGTTGGCGGTGCATAATGCTTAACTACTTTTTCGGGCGCCAACCCCGACTTTTTTGCGATTGCCGCCAGATCAGCGACTGCAGCAGCATCAGTGGTTTCGGTGTGTAGTTGCACGGCGCAGCCAATGTCACGTGCTAGTGTCATCCCGTGTGCCATGATGCGGTTTGACGCGTCCCATATTGAATCGGGAACCTCGTAATGTGGGCGACCGGTCTTGATGCCTACCGCCTCATGCTCGGCAACAAAACGCTCTGCGGTCTCAAGTCCACGGATCATTAGCTCCTCTGCACGTGT
Organism: Methanosarcinales archaeon; assembly: GCA_004211975.1. Classification (GTDB taxonomy): domain Archaea; phylum Halobacteriota; class Methanosarcinia; order Methanosarcinales; family Methanogasteraceae; genus Methanogaster_D. The sequence goes on from RXIK01000056.1 coordinate 6,949, forward strand.
CTGCCCGACCTGATCGGTCAGCCGCGTAATTTCTGCCGGGTGAACTCCGAGCACGGTGAATACGGTTACTCCGATGTCGGACTGGTTAATTTCACGCGCAATACTATTGGTCTCTTCAAACACGGGTTTAAAGCCATCAGGCTCTGTTACGTTCACGCCAATTGTCCATGATGGCTTTGAGACAAGAATCAGATGTGTGCCACCAGCATTTGCAAATTCCTTTGCTGCGATGATTCCTTTTCCTTTGCGATCAAGATGGATGTGGTTGTCAGTAATTGGAATCATAACAGTCCGAGATCGTCAAGATCGTGTACGATGTTAACAACAACACGCCTGGAATCTTCCGGGCTCTTGCAGCCAGTAATGATCATTTTTCCAGATCCAAAGAGTAAAACAACCGATTTTGGATCTTTAATTCGGTAAACAAGTCCGGGGAACTGCTCAGGTTCGTATTCGATGTTTTCAAACCCAAGACCCATCGTGACCGCATCAAGATTGATCACGCACCCAAGATCTGCTGATGAAACGATGTTGTGTAGAACAAGTTCGGTCTGTCCCTCAGTGTTGATGCCGATCTCTTCGAGCTTCTCAAAAATTTTTTGTGCCCCGACTTTGACATCAGCTATTCTTTTTGCACCGGTGCAGACGATTTTACCGCTCCCGAAAACCAGAACCGCGAGTTTTGGTTCGGCGAGTCGGTAGATCGCACCAGGGAACCGCTTTTTGTTATAATCCACACCTTCGATCGTTTTCGCGACGTAGTCAAGATCGATTTTACTTGCTATCGCGGTGGACGCAACCACATTTTCGATTTTGATTGTTTTTAGGACGTCATCAAGAGACATATAGCAACCTTCCGGTGTAGCATAATTTCCGCAGCATTGGTATTAGTGGTATTAATTGATATATTAACCTTACTGAAAAATTCCCCGCGCTTCTGCCTTCTAAAAATTACGCAAAAAAAAGTTAAATGGGCTCGCTGCGATTCGAACGCAGGATCCCCGCCATGTCAAGGCGATGTCATAACCAACTAGACCACGAGCCCATGATCTGATCTTCCTGTTAAGTTGTGAAGATATAAATATGTATCTGAACCCTTGCACGCCAGCAGCCGAGACATTATTGGAGACCCCATATTTATAAACATAGGAGACAATCTAAAACAACATAGGGCGTAAACATGCAATTATTATTAATTCACTCTGATTATATCGAGTACGAGACAAAGAAGCGCACTCCTGTCGCAGAGGAGATCGAATCCTCAATGAAGCGCGGCTGCATGGAAGATGCATTGACCGCTTTTATCGCTGTAGAGTCTTACGATGAGGCAGACCCTGATGATGCTGTGAAGAACGCAGCAACAGAGATTAGAAAGACCGCAGGGCAGGTGAAAGCAGGTCGTGTAATGCTTTATCCTTATGCGCACCTCAGTTCGGAACTGTCAAAGCCGGCTGTTGCGGTGGATGTGCTGAAGAAACTTGAAGAAACTCTCTCTTCTGATTATGAAGTTAAAAGAGCGCCGTTTGGCTGGTACAAGGCGTTCAAGATCAGTTGCAAGGGGCATCCGTTGTCCGAGCTATCAAGAACGCTACGAACCGGAAAAGATGTGGGAAGTGAAGGAAACAAGAAGGATGTAGTGAAGGAGGGAGTGGAAGATGTGGGCAAGGGGGCGGAGGTTGTATCGGAGGCTTTGAAGTCTGAAGAGAAGGCGGTTTCGCACTGGCACATACTCACACCGGACGGGGAGCTTTTGCCTGCTGAAGCGTTTGATTTTTCAGAGCATACTGATTTAAAGAGGTTTGTGGACTATGAGATCTCGAAGAGTCGGGCTGTGGACAGGATTCCGCCGCATGTTGAACTGATGAAGAGACTTGAGATTGCGGACTACGAACCTGGCTCGGATTCCGGGAATATGCGGTTCTATCCGAAAGGAACCTTGATGAAGAGGCTTCTTGAGGAGTATGTTATTGATACGGTTTCAAAACGTGGTGCGGTTGAGGTTGAGACCCCGGTCATGTATGACATGAATCACCCGACACTGAAGAAGTATCTTGACCGGTTTCCGGCAAGGCAGTATTCAATAGAATCGGACAAGAGGTCGTTTTTCCTGCGGTTTGCAGCGTGTTTCGGGCAGTTTTTGATGAACCGGGACATGACCATCTCGCACCGGAATCTACCCCTGAAGATGGTTGAGATGACCCGGTACAGCTTCCGCAGGGAGCAGCATGGTGAACTGGTGGGTTTAAGGCGCCTGCGCGCATTCACGATGCCGGACATGCACACGCTATGTGGCGCCATGGATAGTGCAATCACTGAGTTCAAGAACCAGTATGTGATGTGCATGGATGTGCTTGCGGATATTGGGCTGGACCGTGACTATGAGGTTGCCATCCGGTTTACGCGTGATTTCTACACGGATAACCAGGAGTTCATCACAGAACTGGTTAAGACAGTTGATAAGCCGGTGTTAATCGAATTATGGGACTCTCGCTTCTTTTATTTTGTGATTAAGTTTGAATTTAACTATATTGATACGATGAATAAAGCCAGCGCACTTTCAACAGTTCAGATCGATGTTGAGAATGCGGAGCGATACGGCATTGAGTACACCAACAAAAACGGAGACCAAATACGCCCAACCATCCTCCACTGCTCGCCAAGCGGGGCAATCGAGCGATGCATCTACGCGCTGCTTGAAAAAGCGCATCTCACATCAGAAGCAGGTGGCGTGCCAACGCTGCCAACATGGCTCGCCCCAACACAGATCCGGCTGATACCAATAGCAGACCGACACATCAAGTATGCAGAGGGCATCGCCCGCGCGATGCCAGGTGTCAGGGTAGATATCGACAACCGTGATGAAACCGTTGGAAAACGAATTCGCGCTGCCGGAAGAGAATGGATCCCATACGTCGTTGTGATCGGTGATAAAGAGGTTGAAAATGGCGTTCTGAGCATAACCATCCGCGCAGAATCAGTAAAAGTAGAAGAAACAGCCCCCAAACTTCACGAGAGAATTACATCTGAAACCGCGGGCATGCCATACCGCCAGATCAATCTTCCAATGATGCTGTCACAGAGAGCGATCTTCTTCGGCTGAGAACACAACATCAGCTACCACCACACAAATTGGATAAGAGGCTGGCACCACCCACGCCAAACATGAGCATCGGCGGACGGATTAATTGCACCAGCGCCCCTGAATTTGATTGGTGTTGCTATCAGCAAGACACACATCCAGCAGTGCGCGGGGCAGACTATGGATAATATACTTGAGTTCCTGACTGGATACCGGACTAAAAATGTGGCTTTCGAATTATATTCAGATGGACAACGACACCTCTTTTACCGGTGATTTAATGTGCTCAAAGCATT
>RXIK01000168.1 GCA_004211975.1 Methanosarcinales archaeon
AATTTGTTCTGGTCGGTTGAACAACATGATGCCAATCCTGCAAACAGTGGCAGGATATGACTTCCGAAATCAGTGGAATCAGTGTTAATCTGTGGCAAATAAAACTTTTAGCCACAGATACACACTGATTTCACAGATTAACGATATAAATGACTTTTCAGATCGATAGCGCTCAATTTTATCAGTTGTGCTTGCACAAGACAACCCCGGGTAACCAGAAATTAATAAAAAGTCTCCAATTCAGCGTATTCGGTGGTAGTGATGGTGGTGGTGGCTGGCGTAGTTTTGTAACCATATGCCACATCCCACATAACTATAAGACCTCACAAGCACTGAAACGATAGTAACCACCATGAAACAGATGGTAATAATCAGCGGTAAAGGTGGCTCAGGGAAAACGACGCTTGCAGAAAACAGTGTCCACACAAATACCCGGGAGCAAGCAAAGACAGGAAGGGTGTGCGAATGAAGATCACAACAGTATATGATAATGAAGTATGTGCAGGTTCGGATGCGTCTGTTACCGGACTTAAGAGTGAGTGGGGTTTTTCCTGCTTAATAGAGGTGTCTGGCGAGCAAATACTCTTTGACACGGGTGGAGACGGATCGATTTTGTTACATAACATGGAACGACTGGGGATCGATCCGGAAGACCTCGGGAAAGTCGTCTTATCACATGAGCACTGGGATCATGTAGGCGGCATCCCGGATCTACTTGAACTGAACCGCGATGCCGAAATATATCTGCTGACATCGTTTTCCAAATCGTTCAAAAACAAGATCGGAAATCCAGTGGTTGAGGTACGCGGGCAGGCAGAGATATGCAGCCTGGTGCATACCACCGGAGAACTGGGCAGCGACATAAAAGAGCAGTCTCTGGTGCTGGAAACAAAAAACGGGGTCGTTGTCGTCACAGGATGCGCCCACCCCGGGATCGGGGAGATCATGGGTAAAGCGTCAGAATTTGGAGAGCTATACGGGATCATGGGTGGATTTCATGGGTTTTGCGATTATCCGGCGTTGAAAAACATGAAATTCCTTTCTCCGTGCCACTGCACCCAGCACCTCAGAGAGATTACCGCAGGATTCCCGGATACATACCAGAGAAACGGCGTAGGTAGGGTGTTTACCTTTGAGTGATAATACCAGCAGCACCAGCAGTAGCAGTAGCAACAGCTACAAGACCTGTACGCTCGACTGCGTCTACTGCCAGATCGGACGAACCACAAAGAAAACCGTGCAGAGAAAAGAGTATGTACCAAAAAACCTGGTGCTCTCTGAACTGAAGGGGTTTCTGGAGAAAAATGAGGATGATGTCGATTGCATCACATTCGCAGGATCCGGTGAGCCTACACTGCACTCAAAGATCGGTGAAATGATTGATACGATCAAAACAATGACAGACGTCCCGGTTGTGGTGATAACCAATGGTTCACTTCTCTTTTTAGAGGATGTGCGAAATGATCTCATGAATGCTGATTTTGTGCTGCCATCACTTGATGCCGCAACCACACAGGGGTTTCACGCTGTGAATCAGCCACACAAGAGCCTCAAAGTGAAACAGATCATCGAAGGACTCAGGATATTTAGAGAAGCGTTTGAAGGGAAGTTCTGGCTTGAGATCATGATTGTTAAGGGGCTGAACGACTCGGAAAATGAGATTTTGGCGCTGATGGATGCAGTCTCCAGGATCGGTCCTGATCTGGTCCAGTTAAACACGGTGGTGCGACCATCCACCAATAATGTCGGGGCAGCAGGCAAGAGCGAGATGATGCGGATATGCGAGCGATTTACAGAAGCTGTTGGACCGGGTGGAACTGTCGAGATCATCGCTGACGTAAGAATCAGGGTTCACGCGGATATCCTGCCGCTCTTAGATCGAAGACCGCTCACGATAGATGAGATATCAGATGCGCTTCAGGTGCACCGGAACGAGGCTGCAAAGTATCTGCGGGAACTGGAGGTGCAGGGCGAGGTTGTGGAGATGGTGCACGATGGCAAAAAGTATTTTACGAGGCGATGAGGTCTGACACCGCTGATATTTGGTGCATGCTCAATTAACCCGCAATATGGAGACTGTGTTCTATGAATTCATGATGCCATGCCACCAATCCGGCTTCGCAGGATACATCACACCATCCTCAGTGATAACCGCTGTGACATTTGCTATCGGCGTAGCATCAAACGCCGGATTATACACCGCAGCATCTGCCGGTGCAAGCATCACGTCCCCAATGCGCCGCAGCTCGTCAGGACCCCGCTCCTCTATCATGATATCCTGCTCCATCCTAACCGGATCGAACGTGGAGATCGGCGCTGCAACATAGAACGGTATACTGTGCTCCTTCGCAAGAACCGAATGAGTGTACGTCCCGATTTTGTTGAATACCGCATCTCTTGTGATGCGGTCGGCTCCAACAATCACCCGGTCAATCTTTCCTTCCCGCATCATCGACCCCGCCGTGGAATCCGTGATCAGCGTGACTGGTATCTGGTCTTGCATCAGTTCCCACGTGGTGATCCGGCTTCCCTGGTTAAGCGGACGGGTCTCGCATGATATGACCGATAGCTCCTTACCAGCCTCGACCGCAGCCCTGATCACACCGATCGCGGTGCCCACGTCCACACAGGCAAGTCTACCGGCATTGCAGTGGGTCAGCACCGTGTCCCCATCCTCAAAGAGCGCTGCGCCATTCTGTCCCAGCCGCCTGTTACGTTGCACATCCTCTTCAGCGATTGTGATCGCTTCGTTAAGCGCGATTCCCTTTGCTTCATCGATGCGACGGGTCCCGGACTCCATAATAGCGCCCATCACCCGGTCAACGCCCCACGCAAGGTTGATTGCGGTCGGTCGGGTCTGTTTGATCATTTCAGCTGCTGCATGGAGGGCGTGCATGAAATGCTTAAACATGAGTGGGGTCGTCATGGTGTTGGCAGGGGTCGTGGTGGCTGCGGCGATTGCGTGGGCGCCTGTGTGTGCCGCAAGCGCAACTCCATACCCCCCAGCCGCACCGAGTGCAGGCGCCCCCCTGACGCGAAGCGAGACGATAGCCTCACATAGCGAGGAGACTGTGCCACATTCGATGATCTTGTATTCACCAGGCAGAAGAGTCTGGTCAATCATGGCTATCGTGCCATTATTCCACTCAATGGTTCTCATGGTGGGGTGTGGGGCGTGGGGTATGTTAAATCTGATTGAAGCAATAACATGACATTAAGTCGGGGCGGTCACCATCACCAGACGTGTGCATGATCTCCATGGAACTGGCAGGTGAGCTATGGGTAAAATCGGTGCAATCCATGTCCAAAAACAACATCAGACACGGACTGACACCATACAACAATTACAATCCATCAAATCAACTTGACGGATACCTCATTCATTGTCTTTGATCTTACCCAACCCAAATGCACTCATAAGTTCTATCGGCAGCGGAACCACAACCGTTGTCGCCTTCTCCTCGGTCGCATCCTTAATCGTCTGAAGCGTTCGGATGTACAGGGCACCAGGTTGTTCATTCAGCACCTTCGCAGCATCCGCAAGCTTGAGTGATGCCTGCATCTCTCCTTCTGCGTTGATGATTCGTGCACGCCTGTTCCGCTCTGCCTCTGCCTGCGAAGCCATCGCACGCTGCATCGCCTCGGGCAGCTCGACATCCTTAATCTCGACGGCTGAGACCTTGACCCCCCATGGATCAGTCGCCTCATCGATGATCTCCTGCAGCCGCTTGTTAATCTTGTCCCGCTCTGAAAGCACCTCGTCCAACTCCACCTGCCCGATCACGCCTCTGAGCGTTGTTAATGCCATCTGCGCTGTTGCAGCCGGAAAATGCTCGACCTGCACCACCGCCTTACTCGGATCCATCACCCGATAGTACACCACAGCATTCACACGCGTCGTGACGTTGTCCCTGGTGATCACTTCCTGCGGCGGGATATCAAGCACAATCGTCCTGAGATCAATCTTTGTCATCTTCTCAAGAATCGGGATGATGAAAAAGAGTCCCGGACCCCGTGCACCGACCAGCCTGCCGAGACGGAAGATCACGCCACGCTCATACTCCTGAACGATCTTCACAGCGCTTGTAAGAACCATCAGCACCATGATCACTATTGGTATCCATATTCCATCCATTATATCACCCTGCTGTTAATGATCATGACGCCTTATAAGGATTTGTGTGAAAAGAGGCTGTCACATTACGTGGTGCTGGGGTTATATCCTTGCAGGTGGTGCGGTCGGATGAGCTCAAATATATCATGAAATCTCTTGAATGGATCGAGTTCTTTGGTAAATAACCTGTAATCTGTGTCCATCTGTGAAATCTGTGGCTGAC
>RXIK01000057.1 GCA_004211975.1 Methanosarcinales archaeon
CACAGATTAACACTGATTTCACAGATTAACGATATAAATGACTTTTCAGATCGATAGCGCTCAATTTTATCAGTTGTGCTTACACAAGACAACCCCGGGTAACCAGAAAATAATAAAAAATCTCTGTTGCAATGATCCCTGAATCATAGGTTACGCCACCACAGATATTTCATGCGGGGGTGAACTCCCCGGTCACGACACTATCTGTTTCTTCCGCAGCAGCCGGTGATATGCTATCGCAAAGCGGTGCGCCTCGTCCCGGATCTCCTGTACGAAGAGCGATGCTTTCTCCTTTCGGTTAACTGGCAGAGGACGGGTGAGTTCCGGGATATAGATCTCCTCCGCTCGTTTGGCAATAGAGATGATTGGAATGTCGAGGTTGAGCTTTTCAAGCTCTGCACGGGCTGATGAGAGCTGTCCCTTCCCGCCATCAACGATGATCAAATCAGGAAACTCTCCATTCTCTTTTTTCAGGCGTGCGTACCGTCTCCGCACAACTTCTGCGATGGCTGCGAAATCGTCGATTGCCTCAACCGTCCTGATCTTGAACCGCCTGTAATTTGATTTATCAGGCTTTCCTTCTCTATACTGCACCATTGAGCCAACCATCGAAGTGCCTGACAGGTGCGAGATATCGAAGCATTCGATGACCTCAGGGATTCCGGGAAGCCCGAGAAGCTTTCGTAGCTCCTCGAGTTTGAGCTGCCCGCCAAAGAACGTGATCTCGATGTTTTTCCTGACAAGATCAAGCAACTTCTTTTTATCCCCCTTTTGCGGGACCACAATCCGAACCCTGCGTCCCGACTCCCCGGTGAGAAACTCTGAAATAACATTGCTTACCGGGCGCGGAAGGATTATTTCCATCGGAGGATCATGTTCTGAGTAGTACTGCACAAGAAACTCGTCGATCACATCATCTCCCCCGTCAAAGACAAATTCCTGCTTTTCCGCAAGCGTTCCCTGATAAACATTGAAAAGCATGAGATACATCTGCCCGTCACTTTCTACATAGTTGATCACGTCCTCATCATAGCTCTTCTGCCGGTCCATGCGCTGGCGCTCTGCAAGATGCTTGATGGCGGTGATCTGGTCTCGTAAGTCCATCGCCTGCTCAAATTCCTGATTTCCAGACCGCTCCACCATCTCCACCGATAAAGACTTAATCAAGTCATCCGTATTACCGCGGAGCACCGACTCAGCCCTGCCAACCTGCCTACGATAATCTTCGCTGCCGATCTCACCAATACAAGGGGCGCTACAGGACCCAAGATGATACCGCAAACACGCCCGCTTCGGAAGCTTTTTACATGACCTCAGCCTAAACGTCCTCTTCACCACCAAAAGAATATAATCACGCTCTCTTGCAGAGACAAACGGTCCAAAAAACGTGCCGTCACCATTCACCCTCCGCACAATCCCAATCCGCGGAAATTCATCGTCAGTAACATGAATGTAAGCATAACTCTTCGCATCCTTAAGGTCAATGTTGTATCTCGGCTGATGCTTCTTGATGAGCGTGTTTTCAAGAATCAGCGCCTCAAGCTCCGTATCTGTGACAATGAAATCAACAGAGACTGCCCGCCCTACAAGAACTTCTGTCTTCAGGTCATGATCACGCCTCCCAAAATAGCTGGAAACACGCTTCTTCAGGTTCTTCGCCTTTCCTATGTAGATAATGCTACCGGCAGCATCTCTGAAAAGGTAGCAGCCAGGGTGCGCAGGGAGGCGGGGTGGGTTGATCATGGTTCTATGGGGGCACTCTTATCTGGAGATTCTTGCAGCGGAACCCGTGGAATCGTGATGTACAGCTATTTTATGCGTTATTTGTTCTATATCTATTCATTTCAAACCCCGCCCTTGCACAGCATCCCTGACTTCATGTCCTCCTCATAAAAGTCTCGCTCTGTTTTTAACCTGAGGAGAAGTTGCAGCCGTCTTTTTGTGTATTTTGGGATTAGCTCAAGTGTTCTTTTCAGATACCATTTCGGATATCTTCTTATGATGTTGTTTGAGCGGTACCAGCTCAGATTATAGTAGTTGATGTTCATTTTCCAGATCAGGTATTGTAGTTCATCGGTGCTCATGTGGTTTGTTTTCACGTTGGCATAGATTCCGTCGTATGTTGTGAAGTTGTCTTTGTTTGTGACGACGCCCATATCGATTAGTTCTTTGCGGAGTTCTGTTTTTGGGTATGGGGTCATGATGTAGAATATTGGGACGTCAAGTTTTAGTTTTCGTGCGAGTTCGTAGTTTCTCAGGATGTCTTCTCGTGTGTCGTCCGGGTTTCCGCTGATAATTCCGCCTGACACGATGATGTTGTGTTCATGCAGATATTTAACAGCGGTCTCTGAATCGGTCGCCATCCCGGTTTTGCCGAAGAACTCGATGTTTCGTGGGAGTGCGTTCTCGATTCCAAGGAAAACACCGTCGAAGCCGGCTTTTGCCATTAGATCGATGACTTCTTTGCTCTTTGCGATCCCGCTTGTGCTTGCCTGTGTCTGATAGTAGATGTCGTCGAGTCCTGCCTCGATGATTGCCTCGCAGAGACGTTTCATTCGTTTTGTGTTCAGGGTGATGTTGTCGTCCACAAAAAAGATGTTTTGTGCGCCGTGTTTTTTTGCGTCCGCTATATCCGCAATTACACGCTCTATGTCGTAGGTTCTGAAGCTTCGCCCGTACATGCGGTCGATGCTGCAGAATTTGCAGCCCTGCGTGCATCCCCTGCTGGTTTCGACCACGTCTACGGTGTGGCAGAACCCATAAAAACCTTTTTTAAGCAGTCTTGCACCCCGGTCAGGCAGACGGATCTCTGATAGCTCAAGAAGCGGGCGTGGCGGGTTATGTTTCATGACACCATCTTCTTTGTAGGACAAGCCAAGCACGCCATCATATTTCTGATCCGGAAAGGCTTTAACCAGCTCCCTGAATGTTCCCTCTCCTTCGCCGCGCATGATAAAATCAATGTACTTGAGATCAGGACTCTCCGAGATCTCCTTGTACTCAAGCGTTGGGTGGTATCCGCCAAAGACCACCTTCACACCATCATATTCCTTAATAAGCTTTGCGATCTCAAGCATCCGGGTATACTGGAAGCTCATGCAACTGAGACCCACGAGGTCGACATGGTAGTTTTCTATGGCTTTTTGCACAAACTCGAAAGGGTCTTTTGTGACGTTTAAGTCGGCTATCTTGACATTGCAGAGGTCATTGATGTTTCCCGCTATGGATGTGATCCCCAGATTCGGGATTCGTGCGACGAAATCGAAGTCGTGCTGGACATTGGGTGAGGCGAGTAATAGGACATTGATGATAACACCTTCTACTGTATCGGGGATTTACGGAGTTAAAATATTAACTCAACAGGAGGCTCGGAACCCGGGCGTCGCATGAAATGGTGGGGCTTGGGTCAGCGCATGTCCGGAATGAAAAACATATATAATGGTGTGCCTGCTCATTCCAGGGTTATTTTTGCTGGTGTGCCTGCATAAGTGGTTTTTCTTCCCGGCAAGAGCAGAAGATTAGCTCGGGCGTTCTTGATGTGCCTGTATTTTTTGTTGTTTTGGAGATGCTGCCACACACACACACACGCACAAAGCAGTGAAGAGCCTCTAACCACATGTGCATGCCAGTATATTGGGGTGTGGGTTACCCGAGTTTCGCAGCATCGCCGCGCACCAGTTTCCGAAACCTGCTGTGAGCCTTGACTACCGCCTTGATTTTCTCTGCGTTCGCACCTGTGAGACAGTCGACCCGCGGGTCATCCCGGTATTTTGGCTCAAGCGTCCTTGCCAGTTTGACAGCGTCATCCCCGCGTGCTTGCGCCTCGGCAAACTCCCGCACAAGCCCGATATCGGTTCCGGCAATCGCGACGTTTGCGTGGGGAACTGCGTACTCGTTACCGTTAAAGACAATTGCAACCCCTCCGGCATCCCTGACGCGCCCGAGCATCGCAAAGTCGGTGATCGAGTCTCCGACTGCAACCAGTTCGCCTGGCGACAGATTGTGGCTGGCAGCGATTCTCTCAAGCGCCGCAACCTTGCGTGCGCCTCCAACCACCCGCACCTCTGAGAAAAGATCTCCAAACCCGGTTTCTTTCAGTTCCTCAAAGTAAAAATCGTTTAGCCGCTTAAACATTGTCTCGTTGTCATCGCCAGCAATATTAAGAATGTCTTCTTCGATTCTTCTGATGCAGGTGACATCCTCCTCTGTGAGCCGACTTCGTAAGCCCTCAAGATCGAGTCTCGTGCATGATATGTGGTCCGGACCCACGCCGAGCGCTGCACCGACCTGGTGGGCATGTTGCTCGTAGCTCGTTGAGATGATGTGCACGTCCCAGCCACTGGTTTTCAACCTCGCTATCAGGTTTTTTGCGCCGGAAACGATCCTTGCGCGTGCCGAGACCCTGGTGATGTCTGCCTCCTTAATCCCGTGCGTGAGCAGGAACGGAACGATGAGTGCAAGCGTATCGCCAGGTTCGTAGTTTTCACGACCCTCCATCGCCAGAAAGTCATCGTAACGGCTCAGCGTCTCAAATATTATGTCCCCGTTCTTAATTAAGGACATTACCTCATAAGCGTTGTCTTGTGGGGACAGTGGACCTTCCAGATCAAAGCAGATGACGTTCATGTCAACGGATATGGCAGCTCTAACATTATCAAGGTCTCGTATCAATACTCACCACCCAGGATAAAGACCAGCACCACAACAAGAACACCTAACACAACCATCTTACAATGGACACGGCAACATTCTGTTTTGAGCGTTTTTCTGAGTATATGCAAGGGCGCAACCGGCGCGGAAACGCTTGCTGCAACCAATGCCCTGATCACACCTCCAAACACCGTATGAATACTGTTGATGCTGCATGGTGTGATGTGCCGCCCATGTTCCAACACGGTCATTTTGTTTCGGTTTCGGTTTTTATTTCGCGCAATTTAATTAATGCAAATACACAGTAGTTGATAATGTCCCGGTATTCGGACTCAATACCTTCGGAAACTTTCGGAGGTCCGCCTGATTCTTCCAGACTACGTATCCGGCACACCTTAACAAGTATTTGATCGGTTATCGAGGGGATACGCATCTTTCTCCATGAATCTCCGTAATCCGCATTCTTTGCAACCATCAGTTTCCGGAGTTCCCCGAGAATTTCGTCGTATTCCTTGATTGTATCTCTTTTATGTGACATGTCAGCACCCATACTCTGATTTACGCGGATATAAGTGTCTTTCAAACATCTCACAAAAAAACATTGTGATGCTGCACACCTGCATTCTGCAGGGAATCTTGGAGACTTTTTATTATTTTCTGGTTACCCGGGATTGTCTTATGTAAGCACAACTGATAGAATTGAGTGCTATCGATCTGAAAAGTCATTTACATCATTAATCTGTGAAATCGGTGTTAATCTGTGGCTAAAAGTTTTATTTGCCACAGATTAACACTTATTTCACTGATTTCGGAAGTCATATTGTACCACTGTTTGCGGGATTGGTATCATGTTGTTCAACCGACCCGAACAAATTAAAAAGTCTCGAATCTTGCTCCCCGGGCTATGGAATCAATAAGGTTTATGATTAGCCAAACGAACAGTTATCCTCTCGCAATTAATGCTCACAACAAACATTTTGTAATTATGACGCTCAGAACCCCCATCGTGTGTGTGCTTGGACACGTTGATCATGGAAAAACAACGCTGCTTGACCGAATCAGGGGCAGCGCGATCGCTAGCGAAGAGTCTGGCGCGATCACCCAGCACATCGGCGCGACCGAGGTACCTATCGATGCGATCGAGAAAGCATGTGGACCCTCGTTTGCCGGGAAGTTCATCGTTCCAGGCTTACTCTTCATCGATACGCCGGGGCATCACGCGTTCACAACGCTTCGCAGCCGCGGCGGCGCGCTCGCAGACCTTGCCATACTGGTTGTTGATATCAACGAGGGCTTCCTTCCGCAAACAATCGAGTCCCTGCACATACTAAAGAAGTTCAAGACTCCGTTTGTGATCGCAGCAAACAAGATCGACCGCATACACGGATGGCAGAACCACGGGGACATGTCGTTTGTCAGCAGCTATGAGTTACAGGGAGGTCACGCACGGCAGGAGTTCGACCGAAAGTTCTACGAGATGATTGGAACACTCTATGAAAGCGGGTTTAATGCGGACCGATACGATAATATCTCTGATTTCAGAACAACCATCAGCGTGATCCCGGTGAGCGCAAAAACCGGGGAGGGAGTCTCAGATATACTGATGGTGCTACTCGGGCTGGCACAGCGTTTCCTTGAGCAGAATCTGGTGGTGAGCGAAACCGGAGACGGCGTCTGCACAATCCTTGAGGTTAGCGAGACACATGGGCTTGGAACAACCGTGGACGCGATCCTGTATGACGGCGAACTTGCAGTCGGTGACACCATCGTCGTTGGCGGGAAGCCAGTCGTCACAACAAAGATACGTGCACTCCTTAAACCGGGTGACGTGGATGATATCGGGTCAACCGAATCGTTCCGCCGGGTAAACCTCGTAACAGCAGCTTCCGGCGTCAGAATCGCAGCACCGAACCTTGAGCACGCTTATGCAGGATCAATGATCAAAGTGCCATCTGATAGTCCGGATAGCATCGAGGATGCGGTGCGCGAGATTGCGGGCGAGATTGATACCGTGCAGATAACGACTGATACTGACGGCGTTGTTCTGTGTGCCGACACCATTGGATCGCTTGAGGCAATAACAGGGGAGCTTAGAAATGCGGACATCGAGATCAGGACGGCTAAAGTCGGTAATATTGCAAGAAGGGACGTTGTGAATGCTACAACATGCAAAAACCATCTGTACCGAGCAGTTATTGGATTTAATGTTAGCGTGCTTCCGGATGCGATGGAAGAGTTGCAAAGATCAGGGACGCACATATTTCAAAGTGACGTGATCTACAGTTTGATCGATAACTATCAGAAATGGTCGTCAAAGGAAAAGGAGCTTGTCGAGAAGAAACTCTCAGAAGCAGTGATCAGACCTGGACAGTTCACAATTATGGATGGTTGTGTCTTCAGACAGAATAATCCGGCGGTTGTTGGTGTGCACGTTCTTGGTGGCGTGATCAAGCCGGGAAGCCCGGTCATGCGTGCCGATGGCATGCATGTTGGGTCGATAAAAGGAATTCAGGAGCGTAGCGAACCTATAAGCGAGGCAAAATACCGTGCGGAGGTCGCTGTCGCAATCGAAGGTCCAACGGTCGGACGGCAGATCAAAGAAGGTGATGTGCTGCTCGTTGATATTCCTGAACGCCATGCAAAGTTAGTTGAGCAAGAACTGTATGACACGCTCTCGCCTGATACGATCGAAGCATTCAACAAGTTTCTGGAGATCAAGCGGAAGGACGACCCCTTCTGGGGACTATGACCCGCCCAACTAACCACCCGGTAACCACCAAATAACCACATTTAAGTAGTAGATAGTGCGGAATATATGTAGACGTGGAATGATGAAACACAGAGGATACTTATGTCGATAAACGAAACAGTTGAACAATGCAATGACATTCTAAATACGATTCTTGGCGATACATCAGTCCCGAGGAACATACGGCGCGCCGCTGATGAAATAAAAGAAATTCTATCTAATGAAAAAGACTCTATGCCATTTCGCGCTGCAACCAGCTTATCAATTCTTAATAAAATCACAAACGACCCAAATATGCCGCTGCACACTCGTACCCTTGTCTGGAATCTTGCAAGCCAGCTGGAGACGGTTGCAGTCGGAGATTGAATAATTATGATGAAGCCGAATCGGGGGGATAAGGTACGCGCTACAGCAGGTCGCATAGCGTATGAAGGCACGCTGATGCCAAGCACCACAGATCACACCGTGATCAAGCTGCGCAACGGCTACAACATCGGCGTGAAGAAGAGCGTGCCCCTTACGCTGGTTGAAACCGGAGCACACCCTCCGAAGCCAGAATCCCGCGCTACAAAGATGCGGGAGGAACTGCCAACCGTCACCATATTATCAACCGGTGGCACCATTGCAAGCAAGGTTGATTACCGCACCGGCGCGGTCACCGCTCAGTCCACAGCCAAGGAGATCATCGCTGCAATACCAGAGCTGGAAGAAATCGCGAACTATCGCTCAAGAGTCGTGTACAACATACTATCAGAGAACATGCGTGCCGAATACTGGGTCGAGCTTGCACGCGCAGTCTTTGAAGAGATTAACAAGGGAGCAGACGGCATAATCATAACTCACGGCACCGATACAATGGGGTACACCGCTGCAGCGCTCTCTTTCATGATAGAGCCGCCAGTTCCCGTAGTTCTGGTAGGCTCACAGCGCAGTGCAGACCGACCATCAAGTGATAACGCGATGAACGCGATCTGCGCGGCATCGGTCGCGGTGAGTGACATCGCAGAGGTCTGCGTGGTTATGCACGAGAGCACATCAGACGACCACTGCCTGATACACCGCGGGACCCGAGCTAGAAAGATGCATACCTCCCGCAGGGATGCGTTCCAATCAATTAATGCGCCGCCGATCGGACGGGTAGACTACCCCTCATGCGAGATCAGGACATTCACCGATTATGTGCGAAGAGGGCAGCGACAACTCAGAATCCATGATGGCATAGAGCCAAAATGCGCCCTTCTTAAGTTTATACCAGGCGCAAGCCCGGAACTGCTCAGGTTTTGCAGCTTTTCAGGATATAAGGGGATCGTGATAGAGGGCACCGGGCTTGGGCACGTGCCGGCTGAGTGGATTCCACTCATCGAGTACGCAACCACAAGCGGCATCCCGGTTGTGGTCACGTCACAGTGCATGCACGGCAGAATCTGTGACCGGGTGTATGATACCGGTAGGGACATGCTGAAGGCAGGCGTGATCGAGGGCGAGGATATGCTGCCCGAGACTGCACTTGTTAAACTGATGTGGTTGCTTGGGCAGGGGTTAGATTACGAAGAAGTCTGCATGAGGATGCGACAGAACATAGCTGGCGAGATTCTGGGGAGCTCAAGCCACCATGGCGCAGCTGATAATATCTGACATCCACGCCGATATACGTGCACTTGACACGATCATGGAAATCACCCGGGACCGGGCGTTCATCGACCGGTACGGGGAGATCACAAGAATTATCAACCTTGGCGACGTTGTTGGAGGCGGACTTCACCCAACCGAAGTGATCGAGAAGTTAATCGACTGTGGCGTAGATACTAACCTATTATCCATCATGGGAAACCATGACGAGGCATTTCTGCTCAATCGAGAGATCCCTGGAAATAGTTCTATGAGTATAGATGCGCATTCAGACCTGCGCGGGAATCAACGGTGCATGAGATTCCTGAAGGGTCTGCCGCAGTATGTGATCGATGAGACCGACCGAATTCTTGCGGTGCACGGAGGACCGATCGATCCACCCCTAATCAAGGAGCGAACCTGCCCAGACCACCTGCTGTACCGGCGAACATGGCAAAGAATCTCGGAATGCAACTATGATTATTGCGACGGCACCGGATATCATTACACGCCGGAACACGCATTTAAGGACACTGTAGAATCGCTTGGCAGCGGGGTTCTGATACTATGTGGACACGAGCACCTTGAAGCATGCCACATACAGGCTAACGGGAAGCAGAAAAATGTTATAAGCGACATGATCCGACGGAAAGAGGTTTTTTCGAATCGCAACATCAACATACGGGCTATGATACGACAGGAAGACGTGAGTTACCTGATACGGGTTGGCATCGCAGGACCTGCCGGATATGCAGAGTCTGAGCCGGGCTTTAGAGATAACTCGCATTTTGGGCTGATCTGGGAACACCAGGGCGCAGACTGGGTTGGATTATTTAGTTTTCAGGTGTGATGGTTTGTTTGTTTGTTTGTTTGTTTATTTGTATGTGTTCAGGGTTTGCCAAAAAATAACCTGTTAAAATTTGTGTTATTCGTCCGGGACGCGTGATTCATGATAAAATCAGAGAAGGGATCATGAATCACACGAATGTCCTGGATGTTGCGTGCCGTCAGATAACTTCACTACTTTGTTTTTCGGTAAACACTTATTTAAGGTGCAAAACCGGCTCTTTAACAATTCAGAGACTTTTTAATTTGTTCTGGTCGGTTGAACAACATGATACCAATCCTGCAAACAGTGGCAGGATATGACTTCCGAAATCAGTGGAATCAGTGTTAATCTGTGGCAAATAACACTTTTAGCCACAGATTAACACTGATTTCACAGATTAACGATATAAATGACTTTTC
>RXIK01000058.1 GCA_004211975.1 Methanosarcinales archaeon
ATGTATGCCCCGATCGGGGTGTGTCCATAAATACAGATGTGAACGGCGTCGCAAACATTGAACAGAATAATAACTGTGAGCCTCCGGGTAGCAGTAACTGGGCTATGGCGGGCCCATTGTGGGTGTTAGCATGAACGTGGCAACACACACTGCACAAAGATTCCTCGCTCTTCAGAACGGGGAGCACGTCAAACCGGTGATTATGAGTTGCTACCACAAAGTTGCAGCACATCTTTTCGGTGCAACAGTTAATTTAACGTAAGAGCATACTCTTCATATAATTAAGAAATATCCGTTCGCACTTAAAAATGAGGGTAACAGATCGTATGGCAGAGAAAAAGGATTATTATGATGTGCTTGGGGTCCAGAAGGACGCCGACGAAAAGCAAATCAAAAAAACGTATCGGAAACTGGCGATGCAGTACCATCCAGACAGAAATCAGGAGCCTGATGCAGAGGAGAAATTCAAGGAGATATCCGAGGCTTATGGCGTGTTATCTGACCCGGAAAAGCGGAAAAGATATGATCAATTCGGACATGCTGGCATCGATTCACAGTACTCTGCCGAGGACATCTTTGGAGGCATCCATTTCGAAGACATCTTTGGAAGCCGGAGATCCGGCGGACCCGGGCAGGGCGGCTTTGAAAGCATCTTTGACACGTTCTTTGGCGGGGGCGGCGGTGCTGGCGGTGCCGGAGGATATGGTTCACGAGTAGTTCCACAACGGGGGGGCGATCTCAGATACGATCTGCACATAGCACTTGCAGACGCTGTGCATGGCATAGAATCAAAGATAAAACTGATGCGCACCGAAACCTGCGATACGTGCAGTGGAAGCGGCGCAAAACCAGGCACATCTCCAAAAACCTGCGCGAACTGCCGGGGTGCCGGACAGGTTAATCAGGTAAGGCGAACGCCGTTTGGTCAGTTTATCACATCCACCCCCTGCACACAGTGCCGCGGCACCGGCAAGATAATCGAGTCACCATGCAGCACCTGCAAAGGCACCGGCAGGGTGCGTCGCGCCAGAACGATCCCGGTATCGGTTCCGGCAGGCATCGAGACCGGATCTCGACTGCGCGTTGCCGGAGAGGGTGAGCACGGAGTTCAAGGCGGTCCACCCGGCGATCTGTATGTTGTTATGCACATTGAGCCGGATCCCGCCTTTGTGCGAGACCGGGACACCATCATGTACGAACTGCCGATCCGGTTTACACAGGCTACGCTCGGGGACGATGTAGTGGTGCCAACGCTACATGGCGACGTGAAGATGAAGATCCCGGCAGGCACACAAGCAGATTCAACACTCAGGCTGCGCGGCAAGGGCATGCCAAAGCTGCATGGACGCGGAAAAGGAGATCAGCTTGTGAAGATCAAGATCATAGTTCCGAAACGCCTCTCCACACAAGAGCAAGAATTACTCGCTGAATTGCAGAAAATCGAGGATAAAACCGGTCAGGGCAAGATTGCAGGTAGTACTGGTGATACCAGTAGTAAAGGTGGCACCAGCGATAAAAAGCGAAAAGGAATCTTTGAAAAGGTCAAAGATGCCTTTTAATGAGTGATCGTTGATTCGGCGATTCACTATTTCCAGGAACCGCTCATCGGTGGATTATATGGTCGGTAGCAGTAGCCCGCCTTCTCGTTGTGGTAATAGCGGGGGCACTTCTTTGTCTCTGTGACTGTATCCCGGGTTTTTCGGTGAAACAAAAATTACCGGTCAGGATCGAGTCGCGCAAGCAGGCTATATATTTTCACGGTCACCAGCCGCTTATTTTTATTCCCTGTTTTATCAGAGTGTTTTCTGAGACTTTTTAATTTGTTCTGGTCGGTTGAACAACATAATGCCAATCCTGCAAACAGTGGCATTATATGACTTACGGAATCAGTGGAATCAGTGTTAATCTGTGGCAAATAAACCTTTTAGCCACAGGTTAATGCTGATTTCACAGGTTAACGATATAAATGACTTTTCAGATCGATAGGCTCAATTTTATCAGTTGTGCTTACACAAGACAACCCCCATGCAACCAGAAAATAATAAAAAGTATCTTATACATATCGTGATCTATGAACAGTCGGTTTGATGGCAGCAGACAGGTGAATTTTTTAACGCTTGGCGAATGTAAGGAACAATAGCTATGGACGCCACGCAACAAAAAAACGATGCCAGATCAGTTCAAGAGGAATAAAAGCAACATGGATCCCACACATCACGCGCTACAAAAATATTTTGGTTACACTACATTTCTACCACTCCAGGAAGAAGTTATCCGGGACCTACTGCTGAAAAAAGATGCTTTTGTCCTGATGCCAACAGGTGGTGGCAAATCCCTGTGTTATCAATTACCCTCCCTCCTCCTTGACGGCGTAACGATTGTTGTGTCCCCACTCATCGCCTTAATGAAGGATCAGGTCGACGCTTTGAAAGCGAATGGAATCGCTGCAGCCCATATCAACAGCTCTCTTAGTTATGATAAGATACGAAACGTAAAATTAGACCTGGCAGATAATATGATCAGTGTTCTGTACGTGGCTCCGGAAAGACTGATGATACCCGACTTCTTATCAGCTTTAAAGCGTTTGAATGTCAGTTTGATCGCCATTGACGAAGCACACTGCATCTCCGAATGGGGGCATGATTTCAGACCCGGATACCGCCAGTTAGAAGTGCTCAAAGAACATTTCCCCCAAGTTCCACTGGTTGCGCTAACCGCAACCGCCACATCACGGGTGCAGGAGGATATCATAACACAGCTAAAACTATCCAATCCAAAAACCTATAAAGCAAGTTTCAACCGGAAAAATCTATTTTACCAGGTTAAACCAAAAGATAATGCATACCATCAGTTACTTCAGTATCTTGAGGGGCGCAAAAACGATTCAGGGATCATTTATTGTTACAGCCGCAAATCCGCCGATGATCTAGCGAACAAACTCCAAAAAGAAGGTTATCGTACTTTACCATATCACGCAGGGCTAAAATCCACTGTGAGGACTGAAACACAGGATAAATTCATCAAAGATGATGTCGAGATAATTGTGGCGACAGTAGCGTTCGGGATGGGGATCGATAAATCCAATGTTCGCTTCGTGATCCATTATGATCTACCAAAAAACCTTGAAACATATTATCAGGAAACGGGCAGGGCTGGACGAGACGGAGAAGATAGCGATTGCATTATCTTCTTCAGTCGTTCAGACATAAGAAAAATATCGTATTTTATCGAGCAAAAAGATGATGAAAAAGAAAAACAGATCGCATACAAAAAATTACGTGACATGGTTGATTTCTGCGAGAGTGGGAGCTGCCGCAGGAAAATTTTATTGGAATATTTCGGCGAAACATATAATGAAACGAACTGTGGCAATTGCGATACCTGCCTGAATCCAAAGGAGACAATAGATGGGACAATCCTCGCTCAAAAGATCGTGTCGTGTGTTTCCCAGATCGACGAAAGATTTGGAATAAACTATATAGCTGATATTTTATGTGGTTCAAGAATTCAAAAGATAATCCGCAATCATCACGACACTATAACCGCTCATGGCACCGGGAAAGAATACTCAAAAAAGCAGTGGCAAAGTTTTGCAAGAGAACTCGTTCAACTCGGTTATCTGCTATCAGAAGGCGACCAATACCCAATCATAAAACTAACTTCAGATGGTAACAAGGTTTTATCCGGAACAAAAAAGGTTTCATTAACAAAACCGGAAGAAACTAAAATAATACAAAAAAATGCTAACGGGAGTTTCGATCACGACTTATTTGAAATTCTCAGGAGTTTAAGAAAACAGCTTGCCGATGATGCCGGCATGCCGCCATACGTCATCTTTCACGACTCAAGTTTAGTGGAGATGGCAACAAATTTCCCGCAAAACCGATCAGACTTCCGGACAATAGGTGGCGTCGGCGAACACAAACTGGAAAAATACGGGGAACTGTTTTTAGAAAAGATTACCAGCTATTGCAAAGACCACAACACCAAACCAAAACCAGCTGGCACACACAACCCACCCACCGAAACAATAACCTCCACAATGCAAGAAACCCTGAAACTCTGCAAACAAGAGTTAGCAATCAAAGAAATCGCCCGAAAAAGGAAATTAACAACCGGCACAATTGTATCCCACATCGGAAAACTGATCCTATCCGGTGAAAAAATTAACATTGATAAATTAGTTGATACCGCTAAACAAAAACACATTACAGGCGTAATGTCAATCATAGGCAGCGAAAAATTAGCACCCATAAAAGATGAGTTAGGCGACGACTGCACCTACGAAGAAATTTATCTGGTAAGGGCACATAAACTAATGACCCACAAAACACGTTGACCCAACTTCCAACATCTTCTGCCAGGTAAAATCACGCCCGATATTCGGGAGACTTTTTATTATTTTCTGATTACTCGGGGTTGTCTTGTGTAAGTACAACCGATAAAATTGAGCGCTATCGATCTGAAAAGTCATTTATATCGTTAATCGGTGAAATCAGTGTTCATCTGTGGCTAAAAGTTTTATTTGCCACAGATTAACACTGATTACACTGATTACACTGATTTCGGAAGTCATATCCTGCCACTGTTTGCAGGATTGGCATCATGTTGTTCAACCGACCAGAACAAATTAAAAAGTCTCATATTCGGTATCAGAGATCTTCTCTGTGAGATACTCAAAACCAGGGTCAGCCACAGTAACATGTCGTGTGAACAGCTCGAAACCCTGAACCACACAGATTTCACTGTAAGCAGCCACAACTTCTGCTTTCGTAAGAATCACATGCTGGAAATTACATTTAAGCCATCTACCCTCTATCACTTCGAATAATTCCCTATTATCCGCCCATTCGTTAGCCCAGGGAACCTGCCGTCATGCGCGTAAACCTTTTAATTGTTTACTGCTATAATGGTGTGTATTGCGAGTACATAACATTGTGGTGCGAAAACCAACCATACACACGGGTAAAAGTACGAAAATTGATATGGTGATATGCAAATGATTGACGAAAGAGACATGCTAATAATAAATATGCTTCGTGAAAACGCACGCACACCACACACCGAGATTGCTGCACGACTCGGTGTCGGCGAATCCACAATACGAAACCGTGTGCGGTCGCTTGAGGAGGATGGGATCATCATGCAGTACACGGTTGTAACCGACCCTGCGAAGCTTGGGTACAACTCAGTTGCCCTTGTTGGAATTGATGTCGAACCCTCACATCTTCTTGATGTTGCACTGCGTTTGAGCGAGTTTTCAGAGGTGAAGTTCGTTGCGACCTCGGCAGGAGATCACATGATCATGACCGAAGTATGGCTTGCGGATGGAGGTGCGCTCAGAACCTTCATCACAGAGAAGATCAAGACACTGGACGGTGTGCAGAGCGTGTCGCCAACTGTGATCATGGATAACTGGAAGGTGCGAAGCGGATACCTGCTGCCATGAATATGACTTAAGAAACATAATATCATGGGAAAAAAAATAAAGATATGGTACGATAAAGAAGGAGATTACCTTGAAGTTATCTTTGATCGGAAAGCCGGGTACTTCAAGGAGACTGCGAACGATTCCGTGATGAAAAAAGTCGACGAAACTGGAAATATCATCGGGTTCTCCATCCTGAATGTGAGCGCGCTCAAAGGACAAAAACCGCTTTCGGTCGGTATCGCAGGTCGCATTGCCTGACCGGCTGGTCTCGCGCCTTTAACAATGCTTTTGTTATACTGATGAAACATGGAGCTACATATGAAACTACTAATCCTGTACGGAGGAAGTTTCGGGGAACGAGTAATACGAAACCTTGTGAACGACTCTGAATTCTGCAAATCCTGCGATCCACTCTGCACACACTGCAAGTACGAGCGGTACTGCTACGCAGAAAACATCATCGGCACGATCAAATTCCCCGCGCCAGAAACACTGCCAGACTTTATCGACGATCCTGCCCCCTACATCCCCACACTACCATCCGCAGACATCATGATCGCAACAGAAATCCATCCGGACATACTAATGGAACTACCCACCCGACTGAACGACGCTGGAATCAAAGGCTTAATCGTGCCAATCGAACAGTCAAAAGAGGTCTCATCAGGACTAGCGAAACAGGTAGAAGAGCGCTGCAACAACCTCAAGATCGAATCCGCATTCCCAAAGCCATTCTGCTCACTTAACCGGGAAAAAGGGCTCATCGGAAGATTTATTTCTGAGTTTAAGATTGGAACCCCGATTCTTAACATCAGTGTTACAAACAAGGTTATTTCAGCAGTCACAGTTAAACAGAGCGCACCCTGCGGATCAACATGGTTTGTTGCGAAAAAACTGGTCGGAGCACCCGCAAACTCACACGAAACCATCCGAGAAATCGTTGCAGAAGCGCATCACTCCTACCCATGCACCGCGGACATGACCGTTGACCGAGAACTTAAAGACACAATCCTACATGTAGCAGGGTACCTGATCAGAAGCGCCACCATGAACGCGCTCTCACGCTAAGAGCAACTGAAACACAGCTCACCACCATTTTAACATATACGTTCGATCTCGGAAACGGTTAACTCAATGGTGAAATGGCGGTTTGGCGCAGCCGCTCAAGGAAAAGACTCGACTCGCTGAAGAAGACTGAAACGCGGCTCTAAGCTTATGGGATACAATATCCGAAGAGCAAGGTATCCGGAGGTCGTGGGTGATGTGGCGCCACACTGGCGCAGGGGGTGTGCGTGAATTTCGTTCCAAAGCCGGGCAAAGGGGAAGTATGATGATCTGTCAAAAACGTATAGTATTCAGTCGTGCCGAAACACGAGAACCGGCGCCAAAAACCACAGATCACACCAGAAAAGCTCCCGATGGTGAAGTGTGGCGTGAAGAAATGCATGTCATGGAAAATTACCCTGCCTTATAGCCAGGTGCTTTGTGAACTGTCATTAAACGTCCTGGATATGGTGAATCAACCGGCATCTTATTCCCGGATTTTCACGACTATAGGTGCCCATATATTTGCAAGGACGTCTGCACACATCGCGGCATTTCTGAAATCATGCGCCCGTCCACCTGTGCCAGAGATGACATGAAACGATTTGTAGTATCAGTGCAATTACAACCTCGAATAGCAAGGTTGATCAGAGGAGAGAATGAGACATGTCGGAAAAAAAGCCTGTGATTGTGGTTGCTGGAGATGTGACTGTTGATTGGTTTATGTACCCTGTCGATACCAGTGACGAAGGCGAGAACTGGCGCCTGCACACTTCATCACATGCCGATGCACTCCCGGGTGGTGCGGCATTATTGACCAAGTTCATCAGGCAGTCGCTTGAAGCAGAAGGGATCCCCGCTATAGTGACCGGACCACCGTTGCAAGAACCGCTGAGGGATATTCCACCTGAGAGGGTGATTCACTCCAATGTGATGCTGGACAGGTTCCAGGTTCGGGGAGGTGAGGAGAAGGTTTTGCGCATCAGCAAATCACTTGGATATATCGGTTCCGGAAGCGGTTCGCCTCAGCCGATGCCGCCAGAACATGACTTCAAGGCTGCCGAGGTCATCGTGCTTGACGATGCGGGTAACGGGTTTCGAGATCACAGAGATGCCTGGCATAGCGCCCTGCCGCATATAGGGGATTCCATCGTTGTCTATAAGATGCGTGGCGCTCTCATTACGGGTGCGCTCTGGGATGAAGTGAGTAAGAATTGTCCGGATAACCGGATCATGGTTATCAACGCCAGCGATCTCCGCCGGACCAGTGGAGTGCATATCAGTAAGTCGCTCTCGTGGGAGCGTACTGCCAAAGACTTTGTGTTTCAACTACATAGATTGGATGAACTCAAGGAGTTGCAGCAGTGCCCGTACCTCATAGTGCTCTTTGGTACTGACGGCGCTATCCTTCATCGCGGCGGAGAAAATGCTAATACTACACTTATTTTCGATCCATCCTTGCTTGAGGGCGGGTTCGCTGCCCGTGTTGATGGGCGTATTATGGGGCTCACCTCGATCTTCACTGCAACGATTGTCAGACATCTGGCAAAAGACGGCATCCATGGCATAACGGCTGGAATCGAGCAGGGGCTCGGCTATTCGCGTGCGCTTCTTGAAGCCGGATACGTTAAGACTGACACTGGAATAAAATACCCACCCGAGCAGATACTCTCAAAGAGCAGTAGCAACCATGTCTATACTTCCTGCCATGTCGAGCGTCCCGTGGATCTGAAGGATTCTGACCCTAACTTCTGGCGGATCCTTCATCAAAAGACCCGCAACACATGGCAGCGCGTGGCAGAGGAGATTGTCATCAAAGGAGACAAAGGTTTGGAAGGTGTGCCGATGAGTGTGTTTGGCGAATTGGCTACCATCGATCGTTTCGAGATAGAAAGCTACAGTGCGATCCGGGAGCTTATCATCGAGTTTCTTGCCAATCCCGAACCCAAACAACCTCTGTGCTTCGCGGTCTTCGGTCCACCTGGCTCTGGTAAATCGTTTGGTGTTAAGCAGATACTCAAAGACCTCGATGAAAATGAGGATAAACTCAAACGCATAATATTTAACATCTCCCAGTTTGGCAACTATCAGGACCTGGTTGCTGCATTCCATGACGTGCGAGACATCGTCCTTGAAGGTAGGGTGCCGTTTGTCTTCTTCGATGAATTCGATTCGGCTTTGGATGACCAGCGCCTCGGATGGCTGAAATACTTCCTGGCACCCATGCAGGATGGCGAGTTCAGGGACGGAGAATCCACCCATCCCCTCGGAAACGCGATCTTTGTGTTTGCAGGCGGCACGAAATCCACCTACAAAAACTTCGTCCGAAACCTCCCTGAGAACAACTCATCCGCGGTCGCATCCAAAGAAGGCAATGATGAATCACAGCTCCCAGAGGAGTATGTGAAAGAAGAAGATGCAAAGAATGCGTTTCGGGATGCCAAAGTACCCGACTTCGTCAGCCGGCTCCGAGGTCATATCAACGTCATGGGACTCAACCGCCAGCGCAAGGAAAACGATTATGATGATGTCTTCATCATTCGCAGAGCAAAGATACTGCGAACGTCACTGAAAAATGATCCAAGAGCTTCCGGGCTTTGTAACTCCAAAGATGAGCTGAACATTGATGAAGGGGTCCTGCGGGCAATGCTACACATAACAAAATACAAGCATGGCACCCGATCCATGAAAGCCCTGATCGAAATGAGCCGCCTCGAAGGCAAGAAACGGTACGATCTTTCCGCACTCCCTGTGCGAGACCAGCTCGACCTGCATGTGGACGCGGATGAGTTCCTGTTCTTAACAAAGATGGAACGGTATCAATCGATACTACGCATGCAAGACCTGCTGAACCCTGAAGAAACCTCTTATCTGCAGAAGGAGGAAGATATGGTCATGCCTGTTGCCAAGCTCATCCACAAGGATTATGTGGAACATCGTGATGCTGATGGGACCTCCTCAGATACCACGGTACTTTTTGAGGATCTGCCTGATTATTTAAAACAGTCAAACAGAGATGCTGCAGAAGACATTCCCAACAAGCTTAGAGCCATCAACCACGGCATCCGCAAGATTACCCCGGGCAAGACAGCACGGACTCCCGACATCACGGATGACGAGGTCGAGAAGCTTTCCAGCATGGAACATGATCGTTTTTGCCGGGAACGAAGGCTCCTGGGATGGGTAGATGGCGAGAAAAAGGACACTGATAACAAAATCAGCCCGTATCTGGTCAGCTTCGATAAACTTCCTGATGATATCAAGGCATATAACAGAGAAAGTATCTATGCGATCCCGGTAATCCTGAAAGAACTCGACTACGAGATCTACCGCATGGAAGAGGTTGAAGAGATCGATGATCCACACATAATCGACCGCCTCGCCCGGATCGCCCATGACCGGTATGTCAAAGAGCGTAGCAATGAAGGAGATACGCCTGAAACAAACCCTTCGATGGTTGAGTTCGACGCCCTACCCAACGACATGAAAGAGGCAAACCTCGATTATGCGAAAAGAATTCCGGTACTGCTAAGGGGGATCGACTACGGTGTCAGGCGCCTGCAAAAAGATGCTGAACCAAAGCTGCTCACACTGGATGCAAAACAGATCGAAACGATGGCAGAGATAGAACATGCCCGATGGAACTGGCAGAAGATCCTGCAAGGATGGATCTACAAAGAGGGTGAAAAAAATATCGAAAAAAAGACCACACCCCACCTGGTTCCATGGAAGGAGCT
>RXIK01000184.1 GCA_004211975.1 Methanosarcinales archaeon
CACGCTGTTTGGGAGGCATAAGATGGAATCAACCAACAAGTATATAAGCATAGCGGTACACACAGCCATATAATGCATAGCTTATGCAATGTTTCCACGATGATCACATGCAGAAATACACTTGTGTCAAGTGTATTAGTCAGTGTAGTTCATGGTGCCACGTGGTCAAACTTGCAGATTGGGATTGTGGTGTGATAGGGCAGTTGGTTGGACAATAATGTCCCAAAGCCGGGTGGATTGGGCATGGGGCTCGTGACGACACCGGGAAAAGTCTCGAATGCTTTCTGAGTAAAATATATGAAGAAGAACAAACACAATCATTAATCACGTGGTGGGGTACAATTGAGCAATGAGCAGAAAGTAGGTGATAGGGAAACCGGGGGAAAAACCTTGATCCATATAGTAGACGACGTGCCAAAGAACATCCAGGTAGTGGGCAACATCTTGCGCGGTGAAGATTGTGAAATTGCTTTTTCACAGAACGGGGGTGATGCACTTAACAGGATAAAATCCAACCCTGCTGACCTCATTCTTCTTGACATAATGATGCCTGGCATGGACGGGTACGAAGTCTGTGAAAAACTAAGAAACGATCCTAAAACAAAAGATATCCCGGTCATATTTCTCACAGCAAAGACAGATCCGGATAGTGCGGTGAGGGGATTTGAGGTAGGAGGACAGGACTACCTCACAAAACCGTTTAACTCAGCAGAACTATTGGCAAGAGTGCACACGCAGCTTAAACTGAAAAAAAACAGGGATCTGATCTTGCGGATCAACGAACGTCTGAAGCAAGAGATTGCCGAGCGGGCGCTGGTGGAAGAAGAGTTACGAGCGCACCGCGAACACATCAAGCTGATCAACCAAATCATGAGGCACGACATAATCAATGATCTGGTTGTTATCGATAGTGAACTTCAGCTTTACGACGAACTGTGTGACGACGAACTCCTGCGAAAGGCGGCTGTCCGCGTCGGTAAAAGCGTCGATTTGATAAACAGAATTAGGAAACTTGAGGTGTTTATCAACACTCACCGCGGATTAAAACCGTATTCAGTGACCCAGGTTCTAAGAGATATCGTGAAAAGCTACCCCTACACTACATTCAACATAGAAGGTAACGTTCAGGCTCTAGCTGACGAATCTCTAAGTTCGGTCCTTGATAACCTAATAAACAATGCCGTATCACACGGAAAAACTGATAGAATCGATATAACGATGAAAACAGCGGGTGATTTCTGCGAGATAAGAATTGCGGATTATGGCTCCGGAATCCCGGATGCGATAAAAGAGAACATATTTGAAGAGAGCTTCATGTATGGTGAAACCGGGAACACAGGTCTGGGATTATACATCGTCAGGAAAATCATGGGCAACTATGGTGGATGTGTGCATGTGGAGGACAACACGCCACAAGGGGCGGTCTTTGTGCTTGCGCTTAAGAACCTGGGGTGAGTGGGGCATATACTTGACTTTCAAACATGTGCATAAAATCGGTAGCTGAAGCCATCATTCATATAGTCCCCATCAAAACATTAACCCTCTTGATGTCGATTTCGCTATCCTGTGATAAATTTCCCGAGATTCAGATGGGAGAATAATCTGGCTTGTGTTGAGTTCATTTCTTCGACTACCAACTTGATCCCGTGTCCACCTGCACTGTCTTTTGCAAGCGCAATTTGTATTCCCTCCAGTTCTTCCACGAGCCGTTTTAGGCTTATGTGGTGGTGTTTACACCGGTAGGCTAGGTATCTGTAGAAAAGTAGTCCTGTGATGCAAAGAAATGTATGTACTCTGATGTTGGCGTCCTTGTGGTGGTTGATAGGTCCTATTGGAACGAGGAATGCGTCGCTCAGTAGTTTGAAGTCGTCTTCTACAAGTGATTTCTGGTTGTAGACCTTCACTATTTTGTCAGAGTGCCATTGGTCCTTGTCGGTGAAAACTATCATCTTTCCGAACCCCTCATAACGTTCTTTCTCTGCGTCTTTGATCCAGTACTCTATAGCGGGCTTTTTCTTGCCTTCGGGTATCTTGCCAATCTTGTATCCGATTATTGCTTTGAAGTCCTTATGTATGATCCCGCTTACTTCTCTCTCCACGCTACTTGCATCTCGTTCTTTACCTCGGTTGCTCCCGAGCCTTCTTTTTAGATCTGCGAATTTATCCAGCATTTTTGACTTTCGCTTCTCATAACTTCCCTTCTGTTTTTTGTGCGAGGCATCGCTGTATGCAACAACTGTGGTGAATTCCTTCTCAAAGAACGTGTATTTTGTCCGGTAACCATATATCTTGTGACCTTTGGGGTTTGTGTACAGGTATTTGTACTTATCAAGCGGTATTTTCAGCAGATCTCTTGCCTGTTCGTGTTTTGCCGATGCTACAATGTGCATATCGGATACTACGTCCGCAATATTTACTTCTGAGTTATTGCCCTTGTCAAAGACCAGTACCAGATTATTGGTGGTTACTTTCAGGCCACTTAACCGTTCTGTGAGCGTTTCCAGCAGTCTTGGGAATATCTTTGAGTCGTGCATGTTTCCTTCATAAGTTTCGTGCATAAACGGCACATTATCTTCAGATACTGCGAGCCCCACGGAGATCAGGTTCTTGTCATACCTAAACTGCTTGCTCTTCCCCTTTCTAGGAAGTTCCTCTCCCTTTTCGATGTACGTGAACCAGTTGGACTCATCCAGAAAGAGTAGATGTGGCGTTATACCCATCTCGATCATCGCCGCGCATAGATCATCCTCAATCTTCCTGCTGGTCTCCTGATCCACATATTTATAGTGGTTCAGGAAGTTCTGACAACTCAGCTTGTGTGGAAACTTCCAGAGTATGCCAAGCGATGACTTCTTAAACCACTTCTGCATGGCATTCTCGGACAAAGTTCCATCACACCGCCCAATAATGTTCAGAAGAAGATACTCACCAACAGTCAGACCCTCGATCTTCCTCTTGTTAGTGTGCTTATCCACAATCTCTACAAAATTCAGCTCGTCAGATACAGCAAGAAGCGCGGCAGTCTTCCCATACTGAAACGACTTCAGCCGGATATGCGGCAGATCCTTCGATCTTTCCACACACTCCTGTATCTTCTCTGCCGTTCCCAGATATTTCTGCCACGTTCGCCTCACCACCCCATCAACCAATTGCCTCTCTGTAGCATACCA
>RXIK01000119.1 GCA_004211975.1 Methanosarcinales archaeon
TCTGTGGCAAATAAAACTTTTAGCCACAGATGAACACTGATTTCACAGGTTAACGATATAAATGACTTTTCAGATCGATAGCGCTCAATTTTATCAGTTGTGCTTACACAAGACA
Organism: Methanosarcinales archaeon; assembly: GCA_004211975.1. Classification (GTDB taxonomy): domain Archaea; phylum Halobacteriota; class Methanosarcinia; order Methanosarcinales; family Methanogasteraceae; genus Methanogaster_D. The sequence goes on from RXIK01000119.1 coordinate 116, forward strand.
ACCCAGGGTAACCAGAAAATAATAAAAAGTCTCTGACTTAGTGGTGTAAACGACTTTTCGGATCACTATCCACTGCACAAAAACCAGGATTCACGATCATCAAATCAGCTTGATTGAGATCTTGAATTTTCGATTTTAACGCCCGCACCAAAGCATGAGCTGTGCAGGAGGGGCTGCCACATTATGTGGTGTCAGCTCGAAACTCCGGTTTTCCAAACATCCGGGAACCCTGGAGCAGTTAGCACCAGGCTCAAATCGACAACACATAAAACCACGCCAACCCCGGATGGTGTGACCGCCCCATACAAGAGAAAGGTTTAAGTATGCTCAGATAATTCTCACACTACACATAAATATCATTCCGCTACGATCCATGCACGTTTCGTCGCTAATTAGCTACACAAAAACTGCATGATATGTCAGGATGGATGTCCATGTCCCGGTCCCCCCCACCAATACTAACGGACGTCTCCGTATCGCAAGATTCAGGAGACCTGCCATACCAAGAACACTCCACAAAAAGAGCAACATGGTCCAGGCACAATGCCAACTTATATCTATTTATATTTGCAATCATAGTCTCGTTGTACGACATGGTGAGCACCGCGCTCTGTATTGACTTCTGCGGACCTGGTTATGAGGCAAACACACTTCTCAGATGGGTCATCCACAATTTCGGTGTGACCGGCTTCATCGCCACTAAAATGTGCGTGACCGTGATTGCACTAGCAGTTGTATACTACATCCTAGCAAATAACATCCATTTTGGGGGCACTAGTCCAAATGGGTTTTACGGTATCTATTTCGGCGTAATATTCAGCAATATCTATGCAGGCACTTCAAATATCTATGTAATAACAAGAAACACATCCCTCTATTTCCTAAACCTAAATTGCATGCAGATGGTGGTAGTGTTAGCATGTGTACCACTAATTACAGTTTTACTACTTGAGATATACCGTAGGTGCTAATTTCTCTGGAAGTCCGGGAATATTACTGGTTATCAAACGTTCCCACAATTATCAGTACAATAAACCAGGATTAAACATCTTTTCAGATTTACAATAAATATTAGCAATGAAAAAAATGCTTCCGGCTGAATCGTACACCGGTATCAGAGTTCTGCGGTACCAGACCCCTTCAAACCGGTCGATCCGTTCCAATGATCCGGGCAGTTCAACAGAACTCAATATCTCAACAGGAACCATGCCCCCCTGATCATCCCCGATGAAGAACGGAAATCCATAGTGCTCTTCGATGCGCCCGCGCACGAACCCGTTAACCCATTCTCCCGTGATATGCTTGATGATTTTGTGGTTAGGCTCGCCTCGTCTTAATGTTCCGTAAATTGCCAGCCGGTTCACCGGATAATCAAATAACCAGTCCACAATACCCCATAAAGACGATAAATCAACAATAGGAACCGTTAGACCACTATCCCGCATCAGTTTGCCGAGCATTTTTGACCGCAGCCAATCCCCGTTGCCACCCGAATCCTGATGTGCGCCCAGTCCTGCCTGCAGCACGTCCAAGCCATCCCGGACAAGTCTGCAAGCCTTGTTTTCATCTTCCTCCTCACTGCAAACCCGCGCCTCATTGAATTGGGCGATGGCTTTAACCAGACATGGTCGCACCTCCCTGGGTTGCAGCCAGCTTACACCGGCACTCGCTTGTTTCATTATTCCAGACGATATGATCCCAGCACCTTAAGCATCGAAACAATCCCCTCAATTGATTTCATGGCATCAGACACCAGTTCATCGTGGATATGCCCCTGAAAATCAATATAAAAGAGATAATCCCCAAGAGCCTTCTTGGTCGGGCACGACTCGATCTTTGTGAGGTTAATACCCCGCGATGCAAACTCCCCGAGCAGTTCATAAAGCGCGCCGGGACGGTCTTTATGCAGATCCACGATGATCGAGGTTTTATCATGCCCGGTTGGCGCAGGCAGATCCGCATCGGTCCCGATCACAATAAATCGCGTATAATTCTCATCAGCGTTCTGTATGTTTGCAGAGATGATCTCAAGCCCGTATTTCGCAGCAGTTTTCGCAGGAGCGATCGCTGCAAACCCGTCCTGTGTGGACGCAAGTTTTGCGGCGTGCGCGGTACTCGCGGTCACCTGAATATCTGCATTTCTGTAATTTTCCTCAAGAAACCTCCTGCATTGTGCAATAGCCTGCGGGTGCGACATGATTGTGTGAATGGCACCGCTCTTTGCGAGCAGACTGTGCTGTATGGGTAGAATGATCTCTCCGATGATTGTTACAGGATATTTTAGCAGCGCATCAAGCGTCAGCCCAATTGATCCTTCGAGCGAGTTTTCAATAGGAACAACGCCGAGATCGATGGCGGTTCCAACAGAAGATATGACCTCAGTGATATCATCAAAGTATCTAAGCTCTGATGATGAATATCCAATCCATCTCTTTGCTGCCTGCTCGCTAAATGTTCCCTCAGGTCCAAGAACCCCGATCGATGTTTTAAGATCCTCATGAGAGATCGCGCTCCCGATCACGACCGAGAATAGATTTGATTCAGTGTCAGGTGGATTTCTGGTTGTGCCAACCACAATACGCTCATCCGGGTACGCCAGTTGCTCACATACTGCAATAGGGATCGGGAATCCATGATCCAGCAAGAATCTGGAGATTTCATGCAGATTGAACCGTGCGTCAGGAAGAACAAACACGGTTTTGCCGAGTTTTAGTTCGCGGAGGATCATCTGCATGGCACGGCTGATGTCTCGTGCATGTGCTGTGACCGCTGCAACCTCCGTCTGCTCGATTCCAAGCCTTGCACATGCGACCTGCATCGAGGATATGCCTGGAATAATAACATCACCCGGTTTTGCGAACCGTCCGAGACCAGATATCATAGGGTCGCCGGTCGAGAGCACCACGACGTCGTCGGGCAGTTCCGATATCCCGGAGTAATCCTTGATCTCACGGCAAACACCTTTAATATGGTCGCTCACCAGCTCAATCGCACGTTTCGACCCGTATATTACTGATGCGTTCTCAATTGCATCGGTTGCCTCGGATGTCAGCAGATTTTTGCCTGCGCCAACGCCTACGATTTTCATTGTGGTGTTTTTATGCGGCAGTGGTATTAAACGAATTGGTAGATCCATTGGGCATAGAAACTTCTATTGATCCAGCAGGTTATAACAATTTACTATAACTTCCGTAGATTAGATAGTAAATAGATAGCTTTATATGGGGTGACTTGCAAATATACTATTAGGGTCGTCGTGGTGAAATACTGTGTCCATCAGATTCAGATGCTCCGGTAGCACCACAAAAACAATGTGAGGAGAGACAATGGAAAGATATTGCAACACACATCGCAACACACACCACAACAGGCACCCCCCAATGTTTGCAAGAATGGGCGCCACAAGGATCAAAGGATCAATGATCGACACCACTTGGATCACAGAAAACCATTTTGGAGGTATTCATGACCGATAAACGATCGATCTGGGACTATGAGGATATCACTGGACGACAGCCTCTTGAGTATCTGGAACTGCTCTCAGAGAACATCACAGGCAAGGTCCAGCACATCAACGCCACCCACTCCGGAGGGGGCGTTGCGGAGATTCTATCAAGTTTAGTTCCACTATTCAATGGACTCGGGGTTGAAACTGCGTGGGACGTGATAAGAGGTGATGACAAGTTCTTTTCAGTCACAAAAAACTTTCACAACGCACTTCATGGCAACATCAGCGACACCACCGCTGCCAGCACCTACAAGCCGCCAGATGCGTCATATCGGCTCGATTGCCAGATCAATGAACTGAACATGAAAAAAGATATGTTTGAAACATATCTGCACTGGAACGAGATCAATGCAGAGGAGATGAACGTCGATGGCGACTTCGTCTTTATGCATGACCCCCAGCCAGCCGCCATGATCCGCACAAAAAAAACCGGAAAATGGATCTGGCGATGCCACATCGACGTCTCCAATCCTGACACCCACATCTGGAACTTTCTCAGAAACTTCATTTCAGGATATGATGCATCAGTATTCTCAACTCCACTATTTACACGACCCGATCTAAGACACAAACGTTTTCTCATACCGCCATCAATCGATCCATTGAGCGATAAGAACGTTGAGCTTTTGCCAAGCGAGATCGATGCAGTACTTGACAACTACGGAATTACCCGGGACAAACCAACCATAACCCAGATATCACGGTTCGACCGATTAAAAGACATCCCCGGAACCATAGACGCATACAAACTGGCGAAGAAACAGATAGACTGCCAGCTAATAATCGCTGGAGGGGTTGCATCCGACGATCCCGAAGGCATGGAGGTCTACCAGGAAATCCTGAAGAAAGTAGAGGGTGACGACGACATCCACATACTAATCGGCTCTCCACCATTCTCAGAGATCGAGATCAACGCATTCCAGCGAGCATCTGACATAATCATGCAGAAATCACTGAAAGAAGGATTCGGACTGGTGGTCTCAGAAGGACTCTGGAAGGGAAAACCCGTAATCGGCGGCGCAACCGGCGGAATCCCGCTACAGATCCTTGACGGCGTCACAGGATATCTCGTGAACTCAGTTAACGAGGCAGCACCCCGGATCATCAGCCTCCTGAAGAACCCGGAGCTTGCTAAGAGACTCGGCGAGAACGGAAAAGAGCATGTCAAGAACAATTTCCTAATAACAAGGCAAATCAAGGATTACCTTCTCCTCATGCTCAGTCTCAAGGGTCCATCAGGGGTTACCAGATCATAAAAGATCTTAACTCCCCCCCCCCATTTCTTTTTTTCAGGGCACATGTTCCACAACATCCAAACCCAACACCCATCGCAACACCCCCATCTACGAAAACCACACATATTCAGATGAGGCGAAAACCACACAATTTCACAACATTTCACAAGACTAACACAAGAGCACAGCAACACATCCAAAGACACTGGTCAGTTCTACATCTTATATATCTGTGTGCCGACTGATACTTAGTTAAATGTTGACTGCTAACTCAACATTTCAGAACCAATACACTCACAGGATCAACAATGCATATTAACCACGAGATCATATTTGCTGGCAGGTCAAATGTCGGAAAATCATCCCTAATCAGAAGACTAACCGGAAAACGCGTTAAGATCGGGAGACTTGCGGGAGTCACGAAAAAACCCACACACATAACTTTCAAAGATCTGCTGATAACAGATATGCCAGGTTATGGATTCCTGCACGGCGTTCCTGATGTGGTTCAGGAGCGCATAAAGAATCAGATCATCCATTACATTGAAGACAACAATGAACGTATCGTCTGCGCCGTTCAGGTGATTGATGCCGGTGCGTTCTGCGAGATCGTGGACCGATGGCAGTCCCGCGGCGAAATACCTGTTGATATTGAGATGTTTGACTTTTTATGCGATCTTGGCGTGAACATAGCCATTGCAGCAAACAAGATGGATCTAGTAAAAGACCATGACCACACCCTTGATCAAATCGTGGAACGGTTTGATCTCCTGCCGCCATGGAGACAATGGCTTGATACAGTGGCACCAGTCTCCGCGAAGAAAGGGGACGTGGCAGCACTCACAACCATTGTGCGGGACCAATTACACAAAATCGGGCGGGATAACCTGTTTAAATACATCAAAATGTGATTAATGTGGGCACGGATCATTTGAGGCGACGCTCTGAAAACCCCGGGGGCGGGCGCACATTTTAATGCAATAATACGTGATTACATCCCGGATCACCACCAACCCTTCCCGGGTGTTACGAGCCTTGAGTGGGGATGAAACTTACACTCCGGAAAAACAAGGCATCTTGATCCGTCCAAGAGAGTGCAATGTCCCCCCTGATGCACAACTTTATTAAACACCAGCCAACAGTTCTACTGATGAAAAAAACAAGCATATTACTGATTGTAATCGCAGGCATCTCGCTTCTGATGGCAGGATGCGTCAGCGATGAACTCACCTCCGAACAGATCGTAGAGCAGATGCAAGAACACAAAGACACCGTGCAAGAATACTCTTACACCATGGTCATGACCGACCTGATGCGCAACGAGACCATAGTTGTCAATCTAACCTACAAAACCCCTGGCATGATCCGGATGGAATACAAGGAACCTGCAGAGGTTGCCGGTCAGTTACAGGTCTCAAACGGCACCTACACATGGATGTATGATCCGGCAAGCAACACGGTCCGGGCAGCAGCAGTCCCTATGGATGCACAGATGAACACCTCATTAAATGCAAGGTTCATCGAGGAACTGCTGAACACCTGCACCATCGAACCGCAGGGACGAGCAACCGTTGACGGACGCGCGTGTTATGTCATCACAGCAACTCCAAATGAAACAGGCATGTCTGCAACGTCCATGCGATTATGGTTCGACAGAGCGACATGGATGCTGCTTAAGATGGACACCACGCAGAACGACGAACTAATCATGCGAATGGAATACAGAAACGTGCAACTCGATACAGCCATTCCCGACAGCACATTTGAATTCAAGGTTCCAGCAGGCGCAACTATTGAATCAATGGACAGCAAGACCCCTCCACCAGAAATAACTCTTGAAGAGGCACAAGACGAGGTAACATTTGACATCAGAGAGCCAGATCATCTACCGCCAGGTTACGAGATGGACATAATCATGACCGTCCCTGTTTCAGAATCTGATAAAGGCGTGATCCTCACATACACCAACACAACCAACGAGGACGCACTATCCACCCAACTTGCAACCATCCAACTGATCGAAACCCCCTACAACAAGTCTGCAGAACGACCGATGCCCGAGGGTGACGATGTCGAAACCGTCCGGATCAACGGACATGACTGCACCATAACAATGATGCAGGGAATGATGGGCGAGACCCGCGTATTACAATGGGATAACGGCGAATGCGACTTTATGCTGGCAGGCGCGCTCGATCAGGAAACAATGATCCAGATTGCAGAATCGATCTGATCCGCAATCAACTAACTCGCAACGCACAACATCATACAACACCGACATAACCAACATACACCGAGATGAAAACCATCTCGGTCCGGCTTTTTTTCATGGTGCATAATCTATAACTATAACGCCCAGTCACTCCACACACCATCTTCATTTACGAAAAACCACACCACCAAACCCCCACCTGCGACAGCTTTCACTCGATCACTTGTGAAAAAACCGTTTTACTTCCGCACAAGCACACTCACCACATCCTCATCATACAAAGCGTGTGCTAAACCCACGTGCTGCCCCGCATGTTTTGCTGATTCACCCCACACCTGCGCATACCGAAACTTCCGCACAAAGTCACGGTGGATTGTGGCGCACACATCAACGATGCGCGCACCACTCTTCAGAATCATCGGCTCATCCATATCAGGCGGCTGCCCCTGCGGCTTCAGATAAATGCGCATGAACCCAAGATCATTATATATCCGCTCCTTTAACTCCGCGAGATTTGTGTCTTCATCCGCCGAGATCGCAATCGCACCAGGAAATCGCGCTTTACACTCCTCTATCACCTGCGGATCAGCCAGATCAATCTTGTTCAGGACGGTCACAGCTCTAATATACCTGCGATTTTCGGTGATAACATCGATAAATTCATCCACAGTTATGTTTTGCCGTATGATCACGTTTGCATTATGTATCTTGTATTCAGACAGCACAGACTGAATTGTTTTCTTATCAAGATCAATATCAACGGTGCTGTTCACCCTGATCCCATCTTTAATGTCTCTGTGAACAACAACGTTCGGAGGTGATGTATTAATCCGGATTCCAGCATCATACAGCTCCTTTAAAAGCACATCATACTGGTGTGGCTGAAACACATCCACAATGATCAGAACCATGTCCGCATTCCGGATCACCGAGATCACCTCCCTACCACGCCCGCGCCCGATCGATGCGCCACGAATAAGTCCCGGAACATCAAGAAACTGTATGCGAGCTCCACGATACACAAGAGTGCCAGGAATCACATCAAGCGTGGTGAACTCATAAGCCGCCACCGCCGCGTTGGCGCCGGTGAGAATATTTAATAACGTTGATTTACCGACCGACGGAAACCCAACCATCACAATAGTTGCGTGCCCTGATTTCTTTATGCTGTAGCCCTCGCCACCCGATTTTGATGATATGCGCTTCTGTATATCATCCCGATATCTGGCAAGCTTCGCCTTAAGCCTCCCAATATGATGGGACGTCGCCTTGTTGTAAGGGGTTTTCCTGATCTCATCCTCAATACGCTTGAGGTCATCTTCGGTTGCCATTGTATGACCGATTATTTAGCCGGTACGTGGATAAGGGTTTATGGTACCACTAACTATATACAAAAGTAATGACCTCGCGCCCAGTACGCACACTCTTCTGCCCGGAATGCGGCAAAGAGACCAGCGAATTACATGACAACCGATGCAAAGAGTGTTTTCTGAGCACTCTCACACTTATCACGTGCCCTTCAGTCCTAAAGATCCGTGTATGCCCGGTCTGCGGTGCACACTTCACTGCCGGGAAATGGGTTCGTGAAACTAACCCGAGAGACGTACTTTCCCAAGAAATAACCGGATCAATACTGCTGCACCCCAACGCAAACCACGAAGAACTTAATATTTCCGAAGAAGAGCTCGACCAATCACGATTTCTTGTGCATGTCACAGTAAACGCGGTTGTAAGCGGCATCAATGCGACTGCCACGGTGGATGTGGAGATACGAGTTAAAAAAGAGACCTGTGACACATGCAGCAGGATCGCGGGAGGCTATTACGCGGGAATCGTGCAATTACGAGCAAAAAACCGCATCATACGCGAAAAAGAGGTGGACCGATGCATAGAGATAGCTGATCATCTGTTTAACAAACTTACGGAAAAAGGAGATCACTTCGCATTTGTTTCCAAGGTCGAAGAGCTTAAAGAAGGCGTCGACCTATACATCGGATCCGCCACCTCCTGCAAGCAGGTCTGCCGCGCAATCATCAGAGAACTTGGCGGATCGTACACCACATCACCATCACTGGTTGGCAGAAAAGACGGCGAGGACTTATACCGAATCACCTGCGCCATGCGACTTCCCGAGTTCATACGTGGCGACATCATAGCCACACAGGACACGGTGATCGAGGTCGCGCATCAAGACAAGCAGATACACGGCACCGATCTAATCGATGGCCACAAAGTTTCAGTGGGCGCGGGCACAAACACGCCCGCTGTGAAAATCGGAAGCCGGAATGATGCCACGATAACTGTGCTGGTATCAATTGAGGGTGACACAGTTCAAATCCTTGATCCGGAAACTTATAAGACAATCCTCTTAAAAAAACCGGTTTTCCTTTCTGAAGAAGCTGGAAACGAGGTGGACGTGGTCAAAACAAACAAAGGAGTCTTCCTGCTCCCGAAGATGCTGAATTCCAGATACTATGAATAGTAACCTCCATGGTGTGCCGGTGTGCCAACACACCCCCTGATCAGAAATGCTTATATACAAGGATGACGCATGCAAGTACTATCAACTCCATGCATGCGATCAAAACGCGTCAACCCTGATCATGGGATTCCATGATACAGAGATCTGATGCTCCTGATTACATACATTCTCATGGGGACAGAAGACCGTTCTGTCCGACATTGGTCCTGATATATCGGTCAATTTTGATCGGTAGTGTGCAAAACCTATCAATTCCAAGAAGTGTGCTATAAATTCTGGTTGATCCTGCCAGAGGTTACTGCTATCGGAGTTCGAGTAAGCCATGCGAGTCTAAAGGTTTCTTCGGAAGCCTTGGCGGACTGCTCAGTAACACGTGGATAACCTACCCTTAGGACTGGAATAACCCCGGGAAACTGGGGATAATACCGGATAGATCAGGGATGCTGGAATGCACCCTGATCCAAAGCTCCGGCGCCTAAGGATGGGTCTGCGGCCTATCAGGTTGTAGTGGGTGTAACGTACCTACTAGCCGACGACGGGTACGGGTTGTGAGAGCAAGAGCCCGGAGATGGATTCTGAGACACGAATCCAGGCCCTACGGGGTGCAGCAGGCGCGGAACCTTTACAATGTGCGAAAGCATGATAAGGGGACTCCGAGTGCCAGCATCTAATGCTGGCTGTCCTTGTGCCTAAAAAGCACAAGATAGCAAGGGCCGGGTAAGACCGGTGCCAGCCGCCGCGGTAACACCGGCGGCCCGAGTGGTAGCCGCTATTATTGGGTCTAAAGGGTCCGTAGCCGGTTCAGTAAGTCCTTTGGGAAATCTGGTTGCTTAACAATCAGACTGCCAAGGGATACTGTTGAACTTGAGACCGGGAGAGGTAAGAGGTACTTCAGGGGTAGGAGTGAAATCTTGTGATCCCTGGGGGACCATCTGTGGCGAAGGCGTCTTACCAGAACGGGTCTGACGGTGAGGGACGAAAGCTGGGGGCGCAAACCGGATTAGATACCCGGGTAGTCCCAGCCGTAAACGATGCTCGCTATGTGTCAGGTACGGTGCGACCGTATCTGGTGCCGTAGGGAAGCCGTGAAGCGAGCCACCTGGGAAGTACGGTCGCAAGACTGAAACTTAAAGGAATTGGCGGGGGAGCACTACAACGGGTGGAGCCTGCGGTTTAATTGGATTCAACGCCGGAAATCTTACCGGGTGAGACAGCAATATGAAAGTCAGGCTGAAGACCTTACTGGATTCGCTGAGAGGAAGTGCATGGCCGTCGTCAGTTCGTACTGTGAAGCATCCTGTTAAGTCAGGCAACGAGCGAGACCCGTGCCCACAGTTGCCAGCATACCCTCCGGGGTGATGGGTACTTTGTGGGGACCGCCGCTGCTAAAGCGGAGGAAGGAGCGGGTTACGGTAGGTCAGTATGCTCCGAAACTCCCGGGCTACACGCGGGCTACAATGGTTGGGACAATGGGAATCAACACCGAAAGGTGAAGGTAATCTCCTAAACCCAATCGAAGTCCGGATTGAGGGCTGCAACTCGCCCTCATGAAGCTGGAATCCGTAGTAATCGCGCTTCAACACAGCGCGGTGAATACGTCCCTGCTCCTTGCACACACCGCCCGTCAAACCATCTGAGTGAGGTTTGGATGAGGATCTTCCTTATGGGGGATTCGAATCTGGGCTTCGCAAGGAGGGTTAAGTCGTAACAAGGTAGCCGTAGGGGAATCTGCGGCTGGATCACCTCCTAATAACCGTGCACAAATGTGCACACCACGCCACTACCGATCAAAGACTATAGAATATCAGGACTGATACCCTTTTGTTTTGTATATGTTTGTCAGCTCAATTTGGATGCTCAAAACATATATATTATAGTATTATCAGTAACTATCATTATGCACCTGATTATTACTGAGAAGCACAGTACTGCAAAAAGAATCGCAAGTATTCTTTTTAACAAAACATCGAAGATGGTCAGGGTAAATGGGGTGAACACCTACAAGTCAGGAGATACTTCGGTGATCGGGCTTAGTGGGCACGTTGTCGGAATTGATTTTCCGGATACCTATAGCAGCTGGCAGAAGACCGATGCACGCGACCTGATCCATGCGGACATTATAACAGTTCCTGATAAGCGAAACGCAAAAATCGTATCCGCGCTCAAAAAACTCGGGAAAGCAGCGGATACCGTAACAATAGCAACAGACTACGACCGTGAGGGGGAGTTGATTGGTGTGGAGGCTTTGAACTTAATAAAGGCGGTGAATCCGGAGATCACGTCGGACCGGGCGAAATACAGTGCGATCACACCGGCTGAGATCAAGGCGGTCTTTAAGAATCTGAGTCTGGTTGATTTCAACCTTGCAGCAGCTGGTGAGTCGCGCCAGATCATTGATCTGGTGTGGGGTGCTGCGTTGACCCGGTATCTTTCGGTCACCTCAAAAAGGCTTGGAAAGCGGTTCTTGTCTGCGGGCAGGGTTCAATCACCAACTCTCGCCTTAATTGTGGATCGGGAGAAGGAACGGGACGTATTTGTTCCGGAACCCTACTGGGAATTGTATGCAACCCATCCGGGCGAGCAGCAGTTTATATCAAAGCACAAAAAAGATCGGTTCTGGGATCGGGAAGAACTTGACCTGGTGATCGCGAAGGTCCAGGATGCAAAGTCTGGCACGGTTTCTGATGTGAAGCGAGGAAAGAGGACCGATAAACCCCCAACGCCGTTTAACACCACTGAATTCATCAGAGCAGCAAGTAGGGTTGGGATAAGCCCTGCAAACGCGATGCGGATTGCAGAGAACCTGTATACGAACGGATTCATCTCATATCCACGAACTGATAACACTGTTTATCCTGAGACTCTTGACTTAAAAGAGCTTGTCTCGATGTTTCTTGGAAGTACATTTAAGAAATATGCATCCAGATTACTTGAAAAACCACTTAAGCCAACTTCCGGGAAAAAAGAGACCACGGATCATCCTCCGATATATCCTGTGGCGATTGCAAGCAAAGAACAGCTGAAAAGCGATGAATGGAAGATCTATGAACTCGTTGTGCGAAGGTTCTTCGCTACCTTTGCAGATGCCTCAATCTGGAAGACGCTCAGGGTTATAATTGATATTAACGGAGAAGACTTTGTTGCAAACGGCGCGGTTCTTGTTGAACCTGGGTGGAGATGGTATTATCCGTATCATACGTCAGATGACCGCCTGCTCCCTGATCTGGAGATTGGGCAGGTGCTGGACGTAGAGAAGTTTGATATCGAGAGTAAGACCACGAAACCACCTGCAAGATATGGTCAGGCGCGGTTGATCAAGGTGATGGAGGACCTTGGACTCGGAACAAAATCAACACGTCATGAAATCATCCAGAAATTGTATGACCGGGCTTATGTTCATGGAAACCCGATCCAACCAACAAAAACTGCTTATTCTGTAGTGGATACACTTAAAAAGTATGCTACACCGGTTGTAGTTCCGGATATGACGAGTAAGCTGGAAAACGACATGGATCTGATCACAGAGGCGAAAATAACTGAAGAATCTGTGATGAAAGAATCAAGAGCTATGCTTGATAACATATTTGATGGTCTGGTAAGTAATCGGGAGAAGATCGCTGAGGAGCTCAGGGATGGATTGCATAATGATCAGGTTGTTGGACCTTGCCCTGAGTGTGGCGCGGAGATGGCGGTACGTCCGTCCAGGTTCGGCATGTTCATTGGATGTGGCAACTATCCGGACTGCAAGTTCACGCTCTCGATTCCGTCATCAAGGTTTGGGATGGTGGTTGTCACAGACAAGGTTTGTGAGGAGCATAAAATGCATCATATCCAGATTGTGCAGAGTGGAAAACGCCCTGTGGAGATTGGGTGTCCGTATTGTAATCAGCTCAAGTGGGAAGCTGCCGAGAAAGCCGGGAACGACCCGGTTGTTGGACCATGTCCTGAGTGCAAGTCTGATCTTGTTGCTAAGCTGTCGCGTGGTGGCGGCAGGTTCATCAAATGCAACAATCCGGATCAGGACTGTAAGTTCACGCTACCGCTTCCTTCGCCGCGATACGGTGAACTGGTCATCACCGACCGGATATGTGAGGAGCACGGGCTGCATCACGTCCGTATCGCAAAAGAGGGTAAGAGTCCCTGGGAGATGGGGTGTCCATATTGCAGCTACATCGAGTGGAAGAAGAAGCAGGACGATAGGAAAAGTAAAAAGGGCGGTAAGAAAGGTGTGAAGAGTGCTGGCGCAAAGAAAAGAAAAACCAAAGGGAAAAAGGGTAAGAAAGTGTTGGAGTTAACTAAAATCGATGGTATTGGTGATGCAATCGCAAAACAGTTGGGTGAAGCCGGGATAAGAACTGTAAAAGACATGGTATCTGCCGATCCTGAAAAACTGTCGTTGAAACTTAATAAGATCAGTAAAAAGAGGATTGAGGGCTGGCAAGCATCGGTTTAACTGCTGTTGCTCTCGTAGTAGAGGTCCGGGGTCGTGTTGGTATGCCGGTATGTTCTTGAATAGCCGTCTGGTAATTTCACGACCAGTTTTTCGATGGTCATGCCAAAATCATGTGAGTTATGGAAATAATATTCGTTGTTCTGGTGTGAAACGTTCTTTACGTCGACGATTGCCTGTTCACATCCGATTTTCCGCACGCTGACATTGTCAAACGACACGAATCTTGCTTCGATCTCGGGTGCAATGTTGGCACTGCCAAATGCCAGGACATATAGCCTTACAAGAAAATCAAGCTCATAGTCGATGGTAAACACTGTGTCTGTGCCATTAAATTGCATGGTTGTTTTGGTGACCTGCAGGCAATCGGCTGATGCAACCGGTGCAGTTACAAGTGCTATGAGTAGGATTACTATCAGTAGCTGTTTCATCAAATCATCGATTTATCCTGCTCCATTATATAGTTTTTCCGCCTGATCTCGGTATATTTATTTGGTTTACGCCCCATATATCATATCTGATGTCAAAGAGAATCATGATTGTGGATGATGCGGAGTATATGCGGGAGATGCTCGAAGATATTGTTGAGACGTATGATGCATCTGCCATGTATGAGATTGTGGGGGTTGCTGCCGACGGGGTGGAAGCTATCACTAAGTATCGTGAACTGATGGATGCAGGAAAACGTCCTGACGTTGTGACCATTGATATTGTGATGCCTAATATGGATGGGGTTGTCTTAATAAACGAGCTTAAGAAACACGACCCTGATGTGAATATCATTGCGATCTCGGCGCTTGGATCACCGGACACCATCGATCGGGTGATGCAGGCAGGGGCGAAGGATTATATCATCAAACCGTTCTCTGTGGACGATTTGATGGGTACGATCCAGAGTACCTGCGCGCTTGATACTGGCATATGAACCACGAAAAGAAAGTTGACACCGGTTTTCACCAAAGAAAACGTGCTTTCCGGAACAATCTCTACAAGCGATGATGGGCAGGTGGTTGTGACTGTGGAAACGGTTACAATTGATGCAATATCGAATTACCGGGTTGGTGAGCCGGTAAATGTGCTGTTCAGGTTAAGTGATAGTATCTCTGATTCGATCCAGCGCATCATATATCCGTTTTCTGGATGCTGCATACGATATGCGAATATACTTGGCACTGCCAGGTCCGAATGCGGATCCGGGTGTGACGGCTATATATGCTTCTCTTAGCAGTTGCTTTGTGACGGCATCGCCACCCCCGTACTCTGATACATCAAGGAAGACGTAGAACGCGCCATCTGGCTTTTTGCAGTTAAATCCGATCGAGGTTAGTCCATTAACCAGAATATCCCGTCGTGCTCTGAATTCTGTTATCATCTCCTCGACTGAACTTTGGTTTGAGCGGAGCGCGGTTATGCCGGCATGTTGGACAAAGGAGGTTGCATGGCTCACCGAGTGTGAGTGTAGCTTGAGGGCTGCACCGGTGATATCTGCCGGGGCTGCCATGTATCCAAGCCGCCAGCCGGTCATCGCATAAGCCTTGGAAAATCCATTGATTGTGATCACACGATCATGCATTCCTTCAAACGAGCCGATACTGAAGTGTGTTTTGCCGTAAATAATTTTTTCGTAGATCTCATCAGATAGCACGGTGATATCGTTATCAATTGCGAGATCTGCGATCTCTTCGAGATATTTTCTGTTAAATACTGCGCCAGTCGGGTTGCCCGGGCTGTTTATGATGATGAGCTTTGTTTTGTCTGTGATGTGCGCTCCGAGATCTGGTGGCATGAAATCCGGGGTGGTTGGAGCCCACACCGTGCGGGCGCCGGCGTATGTGATGCATGCGTCGTAGGAGACCCATGCCGGGTCAAGCAGTATTGCTTCGTCCCCTTCGTCCAGAACTGCCTGGATAGCGATGAAGACCGCCTGTTTTGCGCCGGCTGTCACAAGGATTTGATTGGGTGTGACGTTAATGCCGTTATCTGCGTGTAGTTTCTTTGCGACCGCATCTATGAGTTCTGGAATGCCCGCGCTCGGCGTATAATGTGTATCGCCGCGGCGTAATGATTGAATCGCTGATTTGCAGATGTGTTTTGGAGTTGTAAAATCAGGCTCGCCAAGACTGAGCGTGATCACATCTTTCCCTTCTTGCGCAATATCTGATACAAGTTTTGCTATTGCGAGTGTTGCAGACCCTTTTATGCGGTTCAGCCGTTTGGATGTCATGATTATTGTTTCGATGCTGGTTCTGTTGCGCAGTAATATATTTAGTACCTAATTGACATTCTATCAGTACTTAAAGCTATGTCCGGGTGATGTCAATGAAACGAGAAGAAAAACGACCCCGGATACCAGGACAATTGTTGAGCCTGAGGGTAAGTCGAAGAGATATGAGAGATACAGGCCGGTTGTGGAGAATAGGGCTGCGAAGAGGATTGATAGCCCCATCATTTTTCGCAGATCGTTTGTGAGCCGTCTGCTTGCTGCCGCAGGAATTGTTAGCAGGGCGATCACTAGGATGACTCCGACGACCCGTATCAGCATCACCACGGTCAGCGCAATCAGGCAGAGGAGCACGAGATATAGTTTGTGGGTGGGAATCCCGATCACCGTTGCAAACTCTTCGTCGAAGGTTATCGCAAGGAATTCCTTGTACAGAAGCCATACTACTGTGACAATGATCATGTCTAGCGCGAGCATGACCCATAGCGTGGAACGTGACACCATCAGGATGTTTCCAAAAAGATAACTGAGCAGATCCGGAGCGTAGCCTGGTGTCAGCGCGATCAACATGATGCCAAGCGCCATGCCCATCGCCCATATAACGCCGATGGCAGTATCCTCTGACAGCAGCGTCCTTCGGCGCACCTCTCCGATGACAAGAGCTGATGCTATGCCAAAAGGGATCACGCAGAGCACCGGCTCGATTCCAAGGAAGTATCCAAGCCCGATACCGCCGAAGGAGGCGTGGGATATCCCGCCGCTGATGAACACGATCCGCTTCACCACCACATATACACCGATGATCCCGCATGCTATGGCTGCAAGAATGCTTGCTGCAAGCGCATTCACCATGAATCCATATTCTAGTGCCATAACC
Source organism: Methanosarcinales archaeon (assembly GCA_004211975.1). Lineage (GTDB taxonomy): Archaea > Halobacteriota > Methanosarcinia > Methanosarcinales > Methanogasteraceae > Methanogaster_D. The sequence goes on from RXIK01000119.1 coordinate 17,101, forward strand.
ATCCTGATCATCTCGTATTCTGGTGTGTGGGTGCCTAAGTGCTTTTCAGTGTTCTCTTAGCACCCTGTGCGGGATGCCGTGTGCGATCACGTCTACCGGGCACTGGTATGCTGCTTCCAGATCTTCTGCCAGTAACTCTTTTGAGTCGTGGTAAAACAGTTTCTGGTTAAGACATGCGATCTTACTCACATACACCGAGACTGCTGTGATGTCATGTGAGACCATCACAATCGCCATCTTCTGCTTCAGTCTTCCGAGCAGTTCATAAAACTCAGCCTGCACGCACGTGTCAATGCCGGCTGCAGGCTCGTCAAGCAGGAGCACTCCGGGTTCTGCTGCAAGCGCTCTTGCGATAAATACTCGCTGCTGCTGTCCTCCTGACAGTCTGCCGATCTGCCTATCTTCAAGCGGAAGCATTCCCACCATTTCAAGCGCGCTACGAGCCGTTTTTTTGTCGTGGTTGGTGTACCGTCTGAACAGCGCATGCCTCGCGCGCCCGGTCAGCACCACGTCCCGGACGCTTATCGGAAAGTTCGGGTCAAAGAGCCTGTGCTGGGGGACGTACCCGATATACCGCCGGTTTTGCAGTGGATCTCCTCCGAAAACACTGACTTTCCCGCTGTCAGGCTTCACCAGCCCGAGTATGACTTTTAAGAGCGTGGTCTTCCCGCCTCCGTTTGGTCCTATGATACCAAGGAAGTCGTGCATGTATATTGAGAGCGAGACATTCTCCAGCACCGGTAAATCCCCATAGTGCACCGACACGTTCCTCAGACTGATGACTTCTTTAACTATTGCTTGCATCTCCTGTATTTCACGTATCTTTATGTTCTGCGTCACGATGCCATGTATCTACTAAGTATCCCTGAGACCGCGCGCATATTTGCCGCGCAATCCTCTGCAAGTGGATCGATTGATATGACTGTGCCACCAATCTCCTCTGCGATGACGCGGGCACTCTCAGGGTTGAATTGTGGCGCTGCAAACACAATCGTGATGTTATTTGCTTTTGCAGTATCGACGAGCCTCGCGAGGTCTGCTGCGCTCGGCTCCTTGCCTTCAACCTCAATTGGTATCTGTTCCAGCCTGTATTCTCTTGCGAAATAGCCCCATGCTGGATGAAATATCATGAATTTCCGGTTATGTATTCCGGAAAGGTTTTTTCTGATGTCCGCATCAAGATCATTTAGATCTTTGAGATATGATTCCTTATTCCGGATATAATAGTCCTTATTGTCCGGATCAATCTCGATAAGCGAACCTGCTATATGTTCTACCTGTAGCCTGACCAACGCTGGTGAAAGCCAGATATGTGGGTCGTTTTCGATGATTTCGATGTCTTCTGATGAGTCAAGGATCTCCATATCGGGGTTGGCTGCGGCAATCTCATCCATCCACGCTTTTTCAAACGGGATGTGCCCTATCCGGACATACAGCTCTGCACGGCTGAAACCTCTCAGTTGACCCGGACCTGGCTCATAGGTGACAGGACTTGCCCCGGGCGGTATCATAACCGAGACAGAGACTTTTTCTTTCCCGATACTCTCTACAAACTCCTTTTGAGGGGGTATGCTGACGATTACTGATATCCGATCATCGGATATTTGATCGTCTGGCTGCTCAGGGGTGATGCATCCGGTAGTCAGCGATGTTAGTAATAAAAGTATCAACAGTTTTGTCTTCATAGTATGCTCTTTTTGAATTGTATTGGCTTAACGGGTGTGATCTATGCGCGCATTAGTTGTTTTTGGAACATTGTTTCTCTATTTCACTCAGAATGAATGTCAATCCAATAAAACTCTTTTGAAGATTGTTTTTGCTTGATTCCTCAATTAACTTTGCAGTGCCCAGCCCTATACTTTTTCTATGAAACATCTCTTTAAAAAAACCACGTATACACTCCTTTTCTGGTGGAATCATTATATTTTTTTCTAATTCTATCAATTTTGAGATTTCCTCTTCTATTTTTAAGTTAATTCCCTGAATTATTACATAAATCTGCAATATATGAGAACCCAGTTTTCCTTTTATCATAAACGCCCCATCTGGAAGATTATCACCAATTTTAATGATCTTTATGTGTTTATTCAACAGTCGGTTCTCAATCATTCCTTTAACATCATTATTATCAAGCTTGGCTCTGGCGCTTCGTCTCATTCCCTGACCAATGTGCTCCCTATCGATCAAGAATAAGAAAGTACTGATTTTAGGATTTTTAATAGCGGTGATAGAATCAAGCGCTGCCAATCCGGTTTTTTTACCCATTGGAGGTGCTTGAGGGAACCATAAGCTGCATGCCCCATCATATTTTTCAGCCACCGCCCTCAATATGTGAAATTCGTCAGTCCCGTCGCCAGTCCCAACAAAAGACCATGGCTCTATGGATTCATCCCAAACCTTGACCACCCTCATTCTAAATCCCCAATGCACCCACAAGTAGCCTTGGATCTGCATTTGCGTTCATCAAATCCTCCAGTTCATCAATGGATAATGACTCATAAACAAGCGTGTCGTCGTTTGATTTTCTCATCCGAATGATTTGAAGGTCATTAGGGCTAATATCCAGTTCTAATAACTGGTAAAGAACATCTATGCTATGTGTGGAGAGAACCACCTGCCAGTCTTTTTTTGATAACCATCCAAGTTGTGCTCTGATAAGAGTTGGATGTGACGCAGTTTCAAAGTCATCCCAAAGTATCAGCTGTGGCGAGCGCGCTTCCAACAAAAGCATGGTAATAGTCGCCCTCTTTATACCATCACCCAGATCATCCAATTTCGGATATAAGAGAGATCCATCTGGCAGTTCTTTTCTGCATGATATGCCATCTCTTTTCCATAAAACCTCTGTGTATTTTTCGTCGATGCACTGGTTAACAAATTCCGCGACTCGCTTATTTGCACCGATCTTAACGATTTCATTCTCCATTAATGAGGTGCATTCAGCATATTCGTTGATGGTTTTCGTATCATTTGGGATGTAAATAGAGATATCTTTGAGCTTAGGTTCGGGTATCTTCAACAGGTTAGGAATATCTTCTGATGAGCTAATTGCCTCGTTGTCAATGGAGATCTGTGTTCCACCGTTACTTGTAAGTTCTATGGTAACTGATGTTTTACCGATGTTATACGTCATCGTGGCATTTCCTGAGTAACCGTAAACCAAACCGTCATGCCCACTATGGAGTTCTGCTATTTGATGGATCTTTGTATCTTTTTTGCAAGTAGAGTAAATTTGAGGCGAAGGAAAAAAATATAAAGCTTCGAGAAGTGATGATTTGGCGGAATTGTTTTTTCCGATCAAAACATTGAATTTTGACAATTTTACAGGTTTTTTGCACTTTTTGATACCTCTGAACTCTTTAACATCGATTTCTGAGATGAATAGCCCTGCCATACACCGTTATTTGTTTTCACTATTAAATAATTTTTCTCTGAAAAAGGATCGTTGTGCTTTATGGTGTTGGCATCAGTTTAGAGATGGGGTAGTGAAACATTGCCGAAGATATTGATCCCAAACCGCGCAGGTTGACAGACCCATCTCATCACAATGCTTAAATGATACTCGCGCAAAAACGATTAAACGATGACAGCAACAATCGCTACAAAATACTGCACATCATGCGGTGCGCATCTGGTCTCGTCCGGATACGCGCAGTTTCCGTGCCCGTCATGTGAAGCGACCATTGGCAGGTGCGTTTCATGTAGAAAACAGAGCAATGCTTATGTTTGCCCCACATGCGGGTTTACTGGTCCGTGAGGTGCGAAACATGGGTGATGTAGCAGCATTAATCAAGGTTATGCCTAGTGACGTGGACGTTGACCTCGGAACACTTAAAGAGAATCTCTCCGCGGTGGTGCCGGAAGGTATCCGGCTGAGAGGAATTGCAGAAGAGCCGATCGCATTTGGGCTTGTTGCCCTGATGGTAACGATCGTTGTTGGCGATGTCGAGGGCGGGACCGAAAGCATTGAGCATGCGTTTGCACAGGTGCAGGACGTTGAGAGTGTGCAGGTAGTTGAGGTTGGATTATTGTAGGCGTTCGCGCAAAGACACAATTATAGGTAACAAGGGCTCGTAGATCAGGGGAAGATCGCAACGTTCGCAACGTTGAGGCCGCGGGTTCAATTCCCGCCGAGTCCATGTTTTGGTGGAGTTTTATCAAGTTTTGTGTTGTTTTTCGTAATTTCCGGTTGTAGCGTTGGGTGTAACCTGGTGTTTGTTCAGATGCCTCTATGGGGGTGACTGCCCGGGCGAGAACAAGACTTATATACCGACACGCGTATCAATAACTCGAAACACAGGAGGCATCCGTATTGAAGATTGCAACCATAAAGACGCCTGATAAGGTGACTATTCCTTTACAGCAGCACGCTGGCGAGGTGTGCAATCCCGTAGTAGGTGTTGGTGATATTGTTTCTGTCGGTCAATTAATTGGCGATGGTATGTCCATGATACATTCGAGCGTTTCCGGAGAAGTGACTGCTGTCTCCGAACTGCCACATCCTGCTGGTAAGGATGTTCTCAGCGTGGTGATCAAAACACACGATGGGGAGAAAAAGGATTTTAAACCAGCGGATTTGTCGGCGAGTAAAATGAGTCGCATTATCAGGGACTCTGGAATCGTTGAACCAAATGGGCTACCGACAGTGCACAAAAAAGTAGGTATTGACACAATTATCATCAACGGAACGAATACTGGGGATTTATCATCAAACGCCGCGATCATGCTCGATCATCCTTCTGAGATCGTGTATGGGCTGAAAGCATTAATGAAGTCGGTTGGCGCCAAGAAAGCGACAATTGTTATTGAACTTGACTCGGAAGCGCTGCGCGTCATGCGAGCCGAGACGGTACCGGACCGTAACATCAAGATTGTCGCAACACCGGCATACTATCCGGCAGGTACTGAGAACACGCTTGCCAAGAAGTTCGCAAGAAAAAAGGTGCCACGCGGTAGCACTCCTGAGGACAGGGGCGTTATTGTGAGCAGCATCGGTGCGATGAAGGCACTGTATGATGCGGTGCACGATGGCATACCGATGATTACGAAAACGGTCACTGTCGCTGGCGCGGTGCGCTCGCCGGGCAATGTTCGTGTTGAGCTTGGAACATCGATTAAAGATGTGATCGATAAATGTGGTGGCTGTAGTGGCACACCGGTTAAGCTTGTCATGGACGGCGCGATATCGGGCGCGGCGCAGTACAGCGACGAGGTTCCCGTGATCAAGACGACCACCGGTATTCTGGTGCAGACCGAGAGTGATGTTAACCGTGAGCCGCCCGCACCATGCATCAGCTGCGCGTGGTGTGTGGATGAGTGTCCGGTTGGTCTGATGCCGCATCTGCTCTATGGGTATGCTGACAGCGCCCAGTTTGACAAGTGTGCGGAACTCTATATTGGAGACTGCGTGGAATGCGGGATGTGCGCGTATGTCTGTCCGTCCAAGCTCCCGCTCGTGCAGATAATCAGGTATGGCAAGCATGGTGTAGCTGAGATGGAACGGGAAATAGTGGAGGTGGAAGCATGACCTACACGATATCACCATTACCACATGCAAAGGGCAGGGAGAGCGTGAAGAGCGTGATGTGGGGGACAGTCGCTGCACTAATACCAATCACGATCGCGGCAATCTATCTCTTCGGGCTTCCTGCGATAAAGATCATTATTGCAACTGTGGTTGCTGCGGTTGTTGCTGAAATCGTAATCTACAAGGCAGCATCCCAGCCGATCACAATTGATGATGGGAATGCTGTGCTGGTTGGCTTGATGCTTGCGCTGCTCATGCCACCAAGTGTCAGCGAGAATCTCTGGGTTCCGATCATTGGAGCCGTTTTTGCGATTGCAGTGGCAAAATATATTTTTGGAGGCACAGGAACACTTGTATTTCATCCGGCTCTGATCGGATTTGCGTTCCTGCTTGCCGCGTGGCCCACCTTAATGGTCGCAACAACGCCGAATCTCAGCAGTTTCTCTGACATTTTACTTGAGACGGGTGCTGGCAGGCTTGTTGAGGCATCGCCTGTGCTGGTCTTGCTCGGCGGCGCAATTGTGCTGTACAAGAGATACGTTGACCGACGAGTGGCAATCAGTGCCACTCTCCTTCTGGTACTTCTGGTATTGATCAGTGGGAAGGGCGGGCAGCTTCCATACATCCTGACCGGAGGCTACTTCCTTGGGCTGATATTCCTTGCAGCAGACCCGATTACATCGCCTGTGACAAAGAAGGGCAGACTGATCTATGGGGTCATGCTTGCCGTGTTAATATTAATCCAGCTCCATTTTGGTGCGTATTTCACAGGGATGTGCTTTGCAGTGCTCATGATGAACGTCTTCAGCCCGCTCATCGACCGAAGCACCATACCAAAGCCGATCGGAGGGAAATGAAATGGCAGAAACAAAAGATTCCACTGTGATGATACTTGTCAAGCTAACGCTCATTGCGGTGGTTGCGGCAGTAGTTCTGACAGCAACGTACGGAGTCACACAGGAACAACTTGCGAAGCTTGCAGAAGCGGCAGGTGGTCCTGACAAACAACTGCTCAAGAAGGATGTTGTTCCGGATGCTACCAAGTTCAAGCTGGTCGATGGTGGAGAAATCTGCTACGAGGCTTATGACGGTGGCGACTTGATCGGTTATGGTGCCATGGCAGAGGTGCAAGGCATGCAGGACATCTTAACGCTTGCAGTCGGAGTGGACACCGATTTCGTGGTGACTGGAGTTCGTGTGGTCGCGCAGAAAGAGACGCCTGGGATAGGGGACAAGGTCCAGAAAGACGAAAGTTTCGTCGCACAATTCGCAGGTGTTGGTCTTGATGGGCTGAAACTGAGCGATGACGGCGGAGCGATCGACGGCATCTCAGGCGCAACAATATCGTCCGGACATGTCACTGCCGGAGTCGCTGAAATAATTGGAAAGATGCAACAGGAGGTTTCATAAATGGCAAAGAAATCCTTTGTAGGAGAGATAATCAGAGGTATCATCAAGGATAACCCCGTATTCGTGCTTGTACTCGGTCTCTGTCCGGTACTTGCGGTGTCCACGTCGTTTGAAAATGCGCTTGGCATGGCGATGGCGTTTACCTTTGTGATGCTCGGCTCAAACATCTTTGTCTCTCTTCTGCGAAACCAGATCCCTCCAGGCGTCAGAATCCCGATATTCATCCTGATCATCTGTACCTTCGTTACGATGATTGATATGCTGCTTGAGGCATTTCTGCCGCCGATGTACGAGGCGCTTGGAATATTTGTTCCGCTGATTGTTGTGAACTGCATTGTCATTGGTAGGGCAGAGGCGTTTGCAAACCGAAATTCGGTCTTACCCTCAATAGCGGATGGAATTGGCATATCAATTGGTTTTGCGGCGGCACTGATACTGCTCGGCACAATAAGAGAGGTTCTTGGAACCGGAGCATTAAAACTCGTGATGCTCTGGAGCAAGGGTGGTGAACTTGGATTTTGCCCGCTTTCAGAGGTTCCCGGGTTCTCATTCGTCCCTAATCCAATAGTGTTCCCGATTGAGCCTGCAACCGTAATGATAACGCCGCCCGGTGCGTTCTTAACGATTGCTGCACTGATGCTTCTCTTCAAGATCCTGGGTGATCGTAAACGGGTGAAACAACTCAAAAAGGAGGGTTATGAAATATGAGCGAAGTGTTAATACCTGGATTTATGCCAACAGAGGATCTATTCCCAATATTTGTGAATGCGATGTTCACAAAGAACTTCCTCCTCATAATGTTTCTCGGACTCTGTTCGTATGTTGGTCTAACAACTAACTCAGATACATCAAAAGGCATGTCGATGGCGGTCACCTTCGTTATGACAATGTCAGCAATCCTCACATGGCCCATCTACCATTATCTCCTGAGCCCGGCAAGTATTATCGGGAAGGATCTGACATTCCTGCGGACGATCTGTTTCATCCTGATCATCGCTTCGTTTGTGCAGCTTGTCGAGTTCATCATACGTAAGTTCAGCCCGCCGCTCTACAAGTCGCTCGGGATATATCTCCCGCTGATCGCGACGAACTGCGCTGTGCTTGGTGTGGTGCTGATGAACATACAGGAGGGCTACACGTATGGCGCAAGCATTATATGCGCATTCGCAGCAGGTCTTGGCTACTCCTGGGTGATGCTTGCGACAGCGGCTGTGCGAGAAAAGCTGATCATGCGCAATGTTGACCTCTTCAGCGGCTTCATCGGAGCGTTCTTTGCAGCAACGATGGTCGCACTAATTGTTGTCAGTTACTTTTCGGTGGTGAAACTATGACTGAGGATCTCATGAGTTTGCTGCCGCCTGCAATCGCTGTGCTTGGCGCACTCGGGCTTGCAATGGCAGCAATGCTCGTCTGGGCTTCAAAGGCGTTTCATGTTGAGTCTGATCCGCTTGTTGATGCGCTGATGGAACTGATGCCTGGCGCGAACTGTGGAGCCTGCGGATTTCCGGGATGCGCTGATTTTGCGGAGCACGTCGTGGCAGGGGATGTGTCACCGGAGGGTTGCACCTCGTGTGATGCAGAGACGTTCGAGATGATCGGTGAGCTGCTTGGAATGGATATCAGCACGTCAGATCCCCTGTATCCGGTTATTCTCTGTCAGGGCGGAACAAACTGCAAGGACCGTTACGATTACATCGGTGCAGACACGTGCAGGGCTGCAATCCTGCTCGCAGGCACGAGGAAAGCCTGCTCATACGGATGCATCGGTCTTGGCGACTGCGTGCGAGCATGCATGTTCGATGCAATCGAGATCGCGGATAACGGGCTTCCAAAAATCAAGAAGTACAACTGCAAGGGCTGCGGCGCATGCGTGACTGCTTGCCCACAGCAGGTGCTGACGATTGCAAAGGAGCATGGACCCGTCTATGTGGTCTGCGCATCGCATGACAAGCCAAAGTACGTAAAAGAAGTTTGCGAGTTCGGGTGCATAGGATGCGGAATCTGCAAGAAGAACTGCCCCGAGGGCGCAATCAAGCTCGTCCAAAAGGTTGCAGTGATCGATCAGGAGAAATGCACCCAGTGCGGGACATGCATCGATGTGTGCCCGAGGGATGCGATCGTGAAGTTGTAAGCAATCCCCTGGTGTGTGGAGCCACAAGAGAACAAAAACGGTTCACTTGTGGCTCTTTAACGTTATAAATTCCACGATGCTATTTTTATCTCGGTGGACAGGTCTTCAAAGTCGTACCAGATCTTCAATCCCCTGGCGTCTTTTGGAACTTCGAACATCACACTGCCTCGCATCCGCTGGTTCAGGTGTGTCTCTTCAAGCTCTGCAAGTTTATCGTCGCTCTGGTAAGACGGTTCAGGAGCATACCTAACACCCTTTGAATCGGTCATGCTGAACTTGCTTGATCCTGCATACACGCCCTCACCATCGATTTTCTTTATCAGCACGTTTGCAATAATGAATATATTCCCGGAGCTTGCCTCGTCTGTTGTTGTCTGTTTTAGAGTATCTGAATAATAGTCGTAATGGTCGGTTTTCGGGGCAGATGTCACCTTAACTGATATCTTTGATGTTTTTGCTGCCTTTCCCAGGTTAAGGTTCAAATCAGCTATTGGCTCATCTTCCACTACTGGTTCAGGTTTGGTTATGGGTTCGTCCTCTGGTGTTACGGCGGACTCTTCGATATTATCAGGTCCTCCCTCATCGACGCAGCCAGCAAAAAACACGGCTAATACGATCACCAAGATCGCTGTTAATTCGGTTATGGTCACTATTTTCATATTATTACTCCTTCATCTCAAAAGCCATTTTGCACATCACCCGTTCTGCGCTTCTGTGAGCGTTGCTGACCCCGGGGGTCTGTGATGGTTGCCAAACCCCCCCACAGACCTAAAACACCATGCGTTCTCTCCTGTGAACTAGTATGAATCAATACTTCCGCATCAGGGGACGCTGTGTAATTCGCATGGATGCTCTCGTATTCATAACATGTGGGGGGCGCCCGGTCTTTGGGCTGTGGCATCCTGTAAACCGAGCAGGTCCGGTTGCACTTTGGAAGCGGTGTTGGCTTGTTTCCAGCCGGATGAATGTCAATGCCATGGATATTTCCTGATCTACCCGCCCGTTTGGAGGTGGCGGTCAGGTAACCCCTGGGTCCACACCCCTGATCAATTATGTGGAACCCCCTGGTCATTCCAACCTCTTTTAAGATATTCATGCGGGGATAAAAGAGCTCCCTTAGTTTAAAATGAATGTCTGATTCCGGTTTATCCATGGTGGTTCTCTCTTTTGATCTATTCCCATGCAAACAACAATGTTCTTCGTTCTCTTCCTAAATAAACAAACCCTGTTATTTCCACCGCCTCAATCAATTTCTTCTCTTCACCCCTTGTTTTTCAAACGCACGCACCCCATTCCATAGTTTCAGACACCGTGCACGAGACTTTTTAATTTTTTCTGGTCGAGTCAGGAAATGACCGATATGAGTTCTGCAGGAGACTGGTATGGCTCTTTGGTAATTCCCGTGAAATCGATCTCCATGGTACACCAAGTAAATAAGGAATATCCCTCGATACCGGTGATTTTAGTAATTTCTGGTTACTATGGCTTCTTTCAATTCAATTAACCGCAGATACACGCAGATGCCTGATTAACAAATCCGCGTTTATCCGCGGTTCATTATATTTTCGACTGACCTGAGAACTCTGCAAAACCGATGTCGAGCGGCTGAACAGATTGTTAATATGCTATAGCTCGGGTTCAGTGTCACGGAAGATACCAGAGAGCCTTATTGTTTGCGTGTTGGTTGGATACATCCGGCATTTGAAAGTCCGTCTCTGCACAACACTTACAGCGATTAAAGGAATATATATATATATAAAATTTATGGAAGCCAAAACAACCGGAAGTTCAGTATTCTACACTAAATACATATTGTTTTTTTTTTGCCCTATATACCGGCGTAAGGTTTTCACAAACAATATCGCTGAATATCTTGAGCAATTCTTTAGAAACAGGTGGAAAAAAAGGGATGAGTGCTAATTACGATCGAAGTCAGACCAGATCACATCCACCTGGCGATCGTTGGAATTTCCCCTATCACTCGATTATCAGACGTGGTGAAATATTTAAAAGGAACAAGTGGGTTATCATTGTTCAAGGTTTTCCCAAAATTACGCCGGCAATTCCGTAAAGGACGGATATGGTCACGAAACTACTATGT
>RXIK01000185.1 GCA_004211975.1 Methanosarcinales archaeon
CCGCTTGCCCACACGAACGTATGATCCACGCCAGCAGGGGTGCTTGTCACATCAATCATGCCGTCGCCACCTTCGCCAATGCCCGCATCAAGCCATGCGATATTGTTGAGGCTGTACTGTGATATTATCGTGCAATCATCACTTTCAGCATCTTTCAGGTTGTATGTTATGGTGACGTTGCCGCTCTCCTTTCCTACCGGTGTGGTGATCGATATCTCGGGTGCGTGGTTGAGTATGGTGTGGGTAGGATCAGTGGTATCGTCAACGATGGCGTCGTCGTTATAGTCAATTTCCATCGTGTAATTGACGTTTGCAGGGTCAAGGTCAACAGTGGCAGTTGCGTGTTCTGATGTGCCAAATGTGATATCTTCATAGATATATGTGGCGGTCATGTTCTCTGTCTGATGTTTCATGATGATGTTGAAATTGATTGATGCTTCTTCAATTGCCCTCTGAGCTGTATTATCGGATGCGTCCGCAGGCAGCGATTTGACCCCGAATTTAAATTTGTCCGGCTTCTCATTATAGCATCTGATAACTTGCGGCAGCTCATCAAGCACTCCTGTATAATATGAATCGGGAATCTCACGCCTTATAGCGTCATCCGAAAGTATGCCTGTTATATTGGACTCACTGATCACATAAGCATAAATTTGAGTGTGATCGGGTAGATTAGAAGGTGCGGAATAGGTATACCTCGCAATACTCCGGAGGGTGTCTTCTGTCATTTCTGATTTATGGGTAACTGCCCCTTCGTCAGTTATCCGGATCACCCGGTATCCATGATAATTGCAATCCGGGTCTTTTGTAGCACTTCTTGTCTGAATAAACCGGGTTTTATGAGTTTCCGGTTCATTAAAAACAGTTTTTACATAATCCCAGTGTGTATGCCCGGTGAGAACCAGATCGGTATTATTATTGATGCAGTAATCTATAAATCCACATCGATTGAATGCGATGCAAGCATCATTGCCACCATATTCGGGGCAATTGTTAGTAACCGGGGGTTCAGACGACAAACTTGTTGACTCGTCATCGCTGTCACTTACTGCCGGATGGTGCATGAAGATAATCTTGGGCATTTCAGAGTCCATTTCGGATAATCCGGTCAATTGAATCTCTTTTAGACCATCGCCTTCTGGTGAATAGTCATAAAGATCGTCATAGCTGGCGAGAGTTGACACGTTGGATGATCTAAGAAAAGGAGGAAGTGATACATTATAATCCGCCCCGGAATCCAGCCCGATAAAGCGGTACCCATGTTTATCAAAGTAATAATCTCTGTAGCCATTATTAAGCGGTTTAATATCGTCTGGATTCGTTATAATTTCATCATAAGTCGTTAAACCAACATCATCACGCGGATCCCATCCACGTCGATCGTGATTTCCCGGGGTATTGTATAAAGGAATATCAAGACTTTCCGAAATGCCCATATAAGCATTGAAGAAATCCTCCTTGCTGTACTCGACCAGATCACCTGGACTCAAGATAAATTCCGGGTTATGCGTTTTTGTAGCCTGAAGAGTGTCTGTAAACTTTTCGATTGATAATAAAAACTCGCTATAATATGTGTCATTGGATGGCCAATATCCAATATGCACATCGGTTATATGCACAAAAGTAAATAACTCGATCCGATACACCGTAATTGTTCTCGTCGTGGTAAGCCCTGCGCGGTCAGTCGCAACCACCGTGATCAGATCCTCACCTTCCAAGAGTGTGACGTTTGCGCTCCAGTTGCCCGTGCCTGTGGCTTGCTCGTCGTTCACCGTGACAGATGCGATGCCGGATGTATCGGAGGCTGTGCCAGTGATTGTGATTGTGGGCGAGTGGGTGGTGGTATTTGGGGCAGGCGAAGTGATTTCAAGCGTGGGCGGGGTGGTGTCTGTGACGGATGCATCGGTGCGCAGGATAACAAGACCATCACCCCCAGCGGCTACGCACGCATAGTCACCTGGCACAGCAACATCGCCAACAATGTCAGAGGGCATAACTCGCCCCAACTCCACAGGTGAAGCGGGGCTGCTTGCATCAAGCACAACACGATCCTGACCTTGACCAATGCAAGCATAATTGCCAGAAACTGCGCAAGCATACACAGCACCCCCGAAACGCCCTTCAAATGTCACATCCGCATCATCCGCCGCGCCCACCCCCACGCCCAACACAAACATCGCGGCGGCTGCGAGCGCCAGGATCGCAAGCGTCATTCCCGAGCGTGAGTTAATCATATTGTCACACCTCCAGCCGCCGCATGCAGGATCATGAGAGCATCAAGCGAGGTGACACTGCCATCGCCGCTGACATCCGCGGCTACGAGCGTATCAGCATCATACACGCGGCTGCCAGCTGCAATCTCAAGCGCAATCGCAGCATCGACAGGGGTGAGAATGTGGTCATTGTTAAGGTCGCCCTTCAGTGAACATTGATTCACAAGCGGGTATCGATCCACACCGCTTCCGCCCTGAACCGGGTACGGCGTGTCGATGATGCCATCACTGCCAGACTGGTTCTGCCCCGGTCCTCTGAGATTATCAGCACCAACATGATCGCTCCAGTAATTCCCGGCAGAGGGATAGCCGCCATCCCAGGAATTAGACTTGCCATCATCGTTAGCGTTATAATTGACGTTCTCGATGAAGTTGTTATGGAAGACCGTAACATTCAACGAAGAATACAAACACATCCCATAACTGTTTTTCAAGATATTGTTGCCGGAGACCGTCGAATTCGTTGCTCCGGTCAGATAAATCCCGTACCGTCCGCTTTTTGTGACCCAATTGTTCTCAATGGTTGATAATCCTCCCGTACCTTGTATGTAGACATATATCCCGTCACTGGAAGCTCCGGCATTGTTATCGATTTTGTTGTTTCTGACAGTGGCACTCCTCCCTTCAACGAGACTGATCGCCAGCCCATGACCAACATTATTGGTGATAGTGTTATCCCCCACAAAAGCATCACCCATGGCATATCCCTCGCAGGTCATACCACCACGGTTTCCGGTGATTGTGCAGCCTCTAAGCGTGAAACTCTTGCCATAATAGAAGTAAATCCCATAACCACCGCTGCCAGTGATCGTAACATTCTCGATGTTCACATCTGAAGATTCAGCACGGAGTCCATGTGTGCCAGAATCACGAACAGTAAAGTTTGC
>RXIK01000059.1 GCA_004211975.1 Methanosarcinales archaeon
TCTATGATTGGCTCCGGATATATGCCGAGTATCACAAAGATGATCGTCCAGATTGCAAGCGGTGCGAACTCGAACCACTTGATTTCCTTGACGTCTCCGAGGTACTCGTTGTATGGACCCCATAGTGTCCGCTGCACAGCCCATAGGTGGTAGCCGGCAGTAAACGGTATGGTTATCGTCGCAAGGATCACGAAGAGTGGCAGGGTTGCGTAGCTTCCTGTGAGTATGCCGAACTCTGCGATGAAACCGCTGCAAAGTGGTAGTCCAAGGGATGCGAAGAATCCTGCAACCATCAGAATCGCCAGCTTTGGCATTTTCTTGGCAAGTCCGCCGAGGTCCTCAATAATTCTTGTGTGGGTATGATGCTCGATCACACCGCAGCAGCCGAAGAGGACGCACGTGATGATTCCATGTGAGAACATCTGGAACATTGCTCCGGTTTGGGCAAGTACTCTGGATGTTTCCATTCCAGGTGCAGCAATAACGCTTGCGGCAACACCAAGCGATATGAATCCCATGTGCCCGATACTGGAGAATGCCACGAGCTTCTTTAGGTCCTTCTGTGCGAGCGCAGCAAACGGGCTGTAGATGATGCTGACCAGTCCGAACAGTGCTATTAGGTAGATTAACCATGTGGATGCAACTCCCATCATTGGCAGCAGTACCCTGAACAGTCCGTAGCCACCCATCTTCAGCAGCACGCCTGCCAGAATGATACTTCCAATCGTTGGCGCCTCGACATGTGCGTCGGGAAGCCAGGTGTGGAATGGCACGGATGGCATCTTCACCATGAATCCGAACATGATTGTGAAGAAGATGAAGTCGAGCCAGAACTGGCTGATCGGAAGAATGCCGTCTTTGTATGCGTTAACCAGCGTTGGAATATCGAATGTGTAGATTCCTGTGCTTGCGCCGTGGAAGTAGTAGAGCGCAAAGATCCCGAGCATCATAAGCACACTTGCAATGTGCGTATAAATCAGGAACTTGATTGCTGAGTAGTCTTTCCGTGGACCGCCCCATATTCCTATCAGGAAGAACATCGGCAGAAGTGTCAGCTCCCAGAATACGTAGAACATGAAGAAGTCGAGCGACACAAATACACCGATCAATGTCAGGTCCATAAGGAGCAGGAGTGCGAAGTACTGGTTTGGTCTTTTGCTCTCTTTCCATGAGTATATGGCGCAGAGAGCGCAGACGATTGTTGCCAGTAGCACCATTGGAAGGCTGATGCCGTCCACACCGACGTGATAGCCGATGCCGAGCGATTCCATCCAGACACTTGATTCCTCAAATGCATAAGGCGTCGTCTGAATGGAGTCCGCATCATACATCATGTACATCCATATCGAAATTGCGAGTGCGGAGAATGATGATACGAGTGCAACACCCCTTGCCTGTGCTGTAGTCTTTGTGAGCAGGGACAGTATCGCTCCAACTAGGAGTACCAGTAGGAGGATGGTTATTGGTCCCATATTATATACCTCCTCTGATCATGATGACCAGTATCATCAGCATGCTTACTCCGAAGATCACGGCTGTTGCATAGTTCTGCACCATGCCGGTCTGAAGCTTTCTGCTGACCTGTCCTGACTGGATCGTGATCCAGCTAAGCAAGTTGACCACGCCGTCGATCACATATCTGTCAAGCACGTCCCAGAATGTGAAGAGTGTCATGATAATCTTCTCTGCAAGGATGTCCTTGAACAGGTAATCGAGGTAGTACTTGTTCCAGAGGATCTGGTAGATTGGGTTGTCCTTCTTAACATATTTACTCACGTCGATACGGTTCTTGTAGTAGACCGCTGTTGCTATGGCAATTCCTGCAATCATCAAGAGAAGCGGCAGGTAGATCACCCACTGTGGCGGGTGTGCGCCGTGATGCATCAGGGTATTTCCACCGTAATGCGCGATATCATGCATATCGAGTCCGGGATACGCGCCAGTTGCTGTGAGCGTCTCTTGCTCAAACGTCTGCTTAAGGAAGTCCCAGAATTTATGACCGCCTCCGGTCATGATCCCAAGTCCCAGTGCAAACACCGAGAGCACTATAAGCGTCGTCTTCATCCAGATGCCGCATTCGTGCGGGTGCACCGCAGGATAACTCCGTGGTTCACCGGTCATCGCAAGGTACCATGCCCTGAACGTGTATGTTGCTGTGAGTATCACACCAAGCACAAGGAATATCCATACCATGTATCCAAGTGCACCGCCATGAGTTGCGTAGATGTACGACTCCTCGATGATCATGTCCTTGCTGTAGTATCCAGCCGTGAATGGAAACGCAATCAGTGCAAGTGCACCAGCAAGCATCGCATAACCGGTCCACGGCATTCCCTTAAGTAAGCCACCCATCTCTTTTATGTCCCGAACATTTCCAATTCCGTGCAAAACAGAACCGGATGACAGGAAAAGAAGGGCTTTGAAGAATGCGTGTGCAACAAGGTGGAAGAGTGCGTAAGCAACCGCTGTTACTCCCAAAACTGCGCCGCAGCCGAGTATCGCAATCATGTAGCCGAGCTGGCTGATTGTTGAGTATGCGAATATCCGCTTCAGGTCATTTACCACGAGTCCGAGTGTTGATGCATAGAGTGCGGTAAACGCCCCCATAAACGCGACAATCATCAGTGCGTTTGGTGCTGCAAGGAATATTGGGAATGCTCGTGCAATTAGATATACACCAGCAGTAACCATTGTTGCAGCGTGAATCAGTGCGGACACTGTGGTTGGACCTTCCATCGCATCAGGAATCCAGACGTGCAGCGGGAATCCCGCGCTCTTACCGAGCACACCGCACATGAAGAGCACACAGATCAAGGTGAGTGCTGGTATGCCGAAGATCGGTGCTGCATGGTGGAGATGTCCAAGGTTCTGGAATATCTGGTTAAACGAGATTGGCTCTGTCGCTGAAACGCCAGGGGTTCCGACCATGATCGTGAACATAATCGCAATTCCAAGTAGGAATAAGCAATCTCCAACGGCGCACGACATCCACGCCTTCTTTCCAGCTGCTGCCGCCTCGGGTCTGTGCCACCAGAATCCGATCAACAGGTATGAACAGACACCAACCATCTCCCAGAAGATGAAGAGCTGGAGCAGGTTGTTTGCCAGTATCAGCCCGAACATGCTTCCGGTGAAGAGTGCGGTCTCTGCGAAGTAGACGTTCTTTGCACAGTCATGTGCCATGTATCCAATTGCATAGAAGTGGATAAAGAACGAGATGAACGAGACCATACAGAGCATCGCAAGCGATAGCGGATCTATCGTGAATCCCGCAACTATCCCTGGATAGAACCATTCCCATGAGTACTCGTAGAATGGCATCTCCTGAACATATACGTTGTACAGACAGCCGAACGAGATGATCATCGAACCCAGGATTGAGAGGGTTGCAAACATCCCGCCTTTACGCCACCAGTACTTTCCAATGATAAGTTCAAGAAGGAACCCCAGCATTGGCAGTATGATGATCCAGTGTGCCTGATGTGTAAAATTGAAATCAATTAACGTTGGATCCATCATTACCACCTCAGGAGCTTAACGTTATCAATATCGATCTCTGCACGCAGTCGGTAGACCATTAGAATGATCGCAAAACCGACAGCAGCTTCCGCAGCCGCAAGTGCGATTGAGAAGAGTGCAAAGACCTGACCTGACGCATCGTTGATGTGTGTCGAGAATGCAACCAGGTTCATGTTTGCGGCATTGAGCATCAGTTCAACACACATCAGAAGCTTGATGCCGTTGCTGAGCGTCATGATACCATAAGCGCCAATCGCGAAGAGTATGCCTGCTAAAAGCAGGTAATATTCCAACGGAATCATGCTGTTACATCCTCCTCATCATCATCATCATCTTTTGCGAGGTAAATTCCTCCGATAAGCGCAGCGAGAAGCACTAGTGCGAGCACCTCGAAGGCTACCATGTAGGTGGTGAATATCTGCATGCCTATATGTATAACGCCCGATGGATCGTTCTCGACGAATGTCAGCGGTTCGACCACCCATTTGGTGGCAAACACGGACATCCCGACAACTGCCAGGAATAGCAGCGATACAAGCGCATTAAGGATTTTACTGATCATTTAAGATCACCTCGTCTAAGTCCAACTGAAGCATAATTGAATGTTGGACATTTTTTACTCGATTTTTCCTGAAAAAAATCGCCGCTCATTTCAACCTCCAACCTCTCGTGTCGTCAGCATCACCGCGAAGATTATCAGTATACCGATAGCTCCGATATACACGAATATCTGAACGATGCCGATGAACGTCGCCTTGCTCAGGATGTAGATCCCAGCCACAGTGGCGAACGTTCCGAGTAGGTATAGTGCGCTATGCACGATCTCCTTTGATGCAATCACCATAATGGCGGTGAATATCAGTACGACCGCAAGCACAGCAAACACAAGTAATTCAAAATTCTCTCCAAGTGTCATTTATATCACCCTATCATAGCATTGAGAGAATCAGTAGCAGGATCACGAGTCCAAACCCGATAATCTCTACTATGTAATCTATTGGTTTCATTGTGGATTCCATTTGTTAGTCCTCCTCGCCCATAAGCTGTGCAGGACCGTAGATGAGTGCATACCTGTCAGGCGATACTGCCTCTGCATAATTCTTCGTCATCTCAAGCGCCTCGTTTGGGCACTGGTCCACGCAGAGTCCACAGAACATGCAGTGTCCGAAATCGATCATCGGGAACCAGCGTCCGTATCTAACAATCCTTATTGCCCGTGTTGGACAGGTGTTTGCGCAGATACCGCAGCCGATGCACTTGTCTTTGTCAAGTTTATGCATGCCCCTGTATCGATCCGACACCTCGGTCGGAACCTCAGGGTAGAGCCGTGTCACACTCGGTCTGAATGTGTTCTTTATCATTTCCTCAAAGTTCTTGAGTACCATACTGCTCACCTCATATCCTTGCCCGAAGGGCAGTTTTTACTCGATCTTTTGTGAAAAAATCGTTTGAGTATCATTGTGATCACCTACACGGGCCATACCAGCCCTAACACAGCGGACCACACCAGATTCACCATAGCAAGTGGTAAAAGAATCTTCCACCCTATTGATGTGACCTGATCGATCCTTATTCTCGGAAGAGACCATCTGATCATGATGACAAACATCATCACAATCACCCATTTTGCAACGAATACTCCGACTGGCAGCAATCCGAATAGTGGGATGTTTAAGTCAACAATAAACTGGGGTATATTCCAGCCTCCGAGGAATATCAGAACCGCGATACACGATCCAAGCACCATGTGGATGTACTCTGCGAAATACGCAAGTCCAAACCTCATGCCACTGTACTCGGTACCCCATCCTGCAATCAGTTCTTCTTCTGCCTCGTTCTGATCGAATGGCACACGTCCCATGTCCGCAATCATCGAAACGCCGAAGATCACAAATCCAAGGGGCATTACGAATGCGAACCAGACCACTGTTGATTGCGCCGCAACGATCTCAACGATGTCAAGGGAGCCTGTGACGATCACAACGCTCAGGATTGTCATTCCAAGCGCAACTTCGTATCCGATCATGCGAGCGATGTTTCGGAATGCTGCAATCACTGCGAACTTGTTGTTTGATCCCCAGCCTGCCATGAATATTCCGATGATGCCGATTGAGGATACCGCCTCAAGATAGAGGATGCTGATATCAAACTGCGTAACTGCAAGCGGATAAGTGACTCCGTTGAAGATGAACGCCCCAAACGGGATTGCGATGATCATCATGAGTGCTGATCCGAACATCAGTACCGGTGCGGCAGCCCAGACAGGACCGTCAACCTTGTCAGGTTTTATGTCCTCTTTTGTGAAGAGCTTGATTGCATCGGCAATGAGCTGAAGCAGACCGTACTTTCCGCCAACGCGGTTTGGTCCGATTCTGGACTGGATGTCGCTTGCGTACTTTCGTTCAAGCCATACTGCAAACATAGCAGCAACCATCATCCCGCCCATTGCGCAGAGTCCAACAACTCCTCGGATCCACGGACCCCACCAGTTTTCGTTTCCGAGTACTACGTATAAAACATCAATTAGAGATTGCATTTGTGCGTCTAACATGTCTTAGCACCTCCTATCGGTCAGCCTCACTGTTACATGAGTCCATCGATGCTGCAATTGCAGGAACGTCCGCAATATACACGTTCTCAAGCATTGGTGGCAGCCCCTGCATCAAA
This sequence comes from Methanosarcinales archaeon, assembly GCA_004211975.1. GTDB lineage: Archaea > Halobacteriota > Methanosarcinia > Methanosarcinales > Methanogasteraceae > Methanogaster_D. The sequence continues at coordinate 6,187 of RXIK01000059.1, forward strand.
GCAAAAGCAGGTCCTCGAATCTTGACGCGGTACGGCTTGTCTGTGCCGTCGCTCACGATGTACATTGCCATCTCACCTCGCGGGTCCTCAATAGGTACGTATGCCTCTCCCGGCGGGACTCTCATCGATGGAGTCCGTCTTCCATACGGCAGTTCATCAGGGAAAAGCGGTCCTGGTTTCATTTGGTCAAGTGCCTGTTCGATGATCCAGCAACTCTCCTGAATCTCGTTCACGCGAACCATTACCCTGTCGAAGATGTCTCCGTTCTTTGCGGTCTGCACCTTGAAGTCGATGTCCGGATATGTGAGCGTCGGGTATATCTTGCGCACATCGTAATCGATACCGCTCGCACGAAGTGCTGGTCCTGTGAGACCGGCTTTCATCACATCCTCCTTTGTGAGTGTGCCGACATCAACAGTCCGCATCCGGTAGGTGCGGTCGCTTTCAAAGAGTTCCTTGTACATATCGCATTTCTCGCTTATCATTGCGAGAACGTCGATTGCTTTCTCGCGCCATCCATCAGGCAGGTCCTCACGCACACCTCCAAACCGTGGGAAGCAGTGTGTGATCCTTGCGCCGGTGATTTCCTCGATCAACCCGAGAACATACTCTCGCTCTCGTATCATGAACAGGAACATTGTGACAAACCCGAGGTCTGTCGCGTACTCGCCGGTTCCAAGCAGATGGCTCTGGATTCGGGATAGCTCCTGCATGATCACCCTGATATACTGTGACCGTTCAGGTGGCTCGATATCGAGCAGTCGCTCAACAGAACTTACGTAAGCCTCGTTGTTTGAGAGCGATGCAAGATAGCAGATCCGATCTGTTACCGGAAGCCCCTGGATGTAGGTCATGCTCTCAAGGATTTTCTCGATTCCCTTGTGTCCGTATCCCATGTAAAGCTTTGAGTCCCGGACCGTCTCGCCACTGAGCTTAAGATCAATCAGGAACGGTCCTGGCTGGATTGGGTTTTGCGGACCGATGTGAAGCATCATCTCGGTATCATCGAGCTTATACGCCTCTTGCTGTGGCTCATGAATGTATTCGGCAGCCAGTTGCCGCATCCGTTTCTTAACGTCGTGTTTGTTAACCATTGATGCCACCTACTCCAGATAATGCCTCTCAGAGGGCCACGGCTTCCATTCAAGTGGATAGTTCTCTTCGACAATGCTTTCCTGATCATCTGAGTACGGGTACTTCGCAGTTTCCTGTGGATAATCAGCATAGTCCTTACGAAGTGGATATTCACCCACCATATCGTCAGATAAGACGAGTGGTGTCAGTTCAGGGTGTCCATCAAAGTAGATTCCCATGAACTCATAGACCTCTCGCTCATACCAGTTCGCATTCCACCAGACAGGGGTAACAGTGTCGATCGCTGGACTCTCATCCCGCGATACCTCTGCCTTCAGCTTCACGATCACCGAGTGATCGTACGATGCGATCATGTATGCTACCTCAAACTTCCCATCTTCCGGGAAATCAAGGCTTGTAATTCCGGATAACCTGTTGAATTGTAGATTGTCCTTTAAGTGTGAGCAGACGTCAACGATTATGTCCTTGCCAACGTTTGCACAGACTATGTGCGGCGGCTTAGAATCAATCAGAGCGTCCGTAACAGCGTCCGGGAACTGGGATTTTAACGAATCAAGTACTGTCTCTCCATCCATCTCATTTCACCCCGTACATTGTTCCTTTGTCGGTTTTCGCCTTGATCTTTTTCTGGAGTTCTATGAACCCCTGGATCAACGCTTCCGGTCTTGGCGGGCATCCGGTGATGTAGACATCAACCGGAAATATTTCGTCGATGTTCTGCAGCGTGTTGTACGATTTGTAGAATGGTCCACCGCTTATTGAGCAGTTGCCCATGCAGATAACCCATTTTGGCGAGGGCATCTGTTCGTACAGTCGTTTCAGCGCTGGGTAGTACTTGCGGACAATATAGCCACTGATCACCATCACATCCGCATGTCGCGGTGAACATCTTGGAATAATTCCAAATCTGTCGGTGTCGTAGTGGGAACAGCCCGCGGCGATCATTTCGACGCCACAGCACCCCATCGGCTGGGTCATAAACCAGAGCGAATTCTTTCTGCCCCAGTTTATAACGTCCTGCGCGGGCGATTTCTTGAGAAACTCATGAATCGCGCCGGTGGTGGTGGTTATAACCTGCATTGGTGTTCTAATGTCTTTTGGCATGATAACCTCCTTTCAACGCGTCCATTTGAACGCGCCCTTTTTCCATGCATAAGCATCTCCGATTAGCAGTGCGATAATAGAGAATATAACCATCGCGAACCCTGCTAGCAGAGTAAATTCTGGGATCTCTCCTAAAACTGCCGAATTCTTGTAACAAACCGCCCACGGATATGCGAAAAGAACCTCCACATCAAAAAGCACAAAAACGATCGCAAGTAAGTAATACGAAACGTTAAATCGCACCTGTGCTTCTCCTATTGGATCTTTTCCACCCTCGTAGGTCGTGTTCTTAAATCTGGCAGGATTTCTCGGAGTGATCTGTTTCACGATAAATATAATGACGAACGGTATGATCAACGCAAGAATGAGCATTACCGCAATCGGAATGTAATCTGCAGTCACATCCGCCATCATATCAACCTCCTGATCATATATTCAAGCCTCCGTGTATTGACCATGATATCAATCATGGTCGACTGTATTGTATCGAGCAATATGATCTTACCATAGTATAAAAGGTTTATCATGAGGGGGTCTGTTATCGCTCGTGTTTGCAGAATTGCGATTGCATTTATGCCACTTTGCAAGTGCAATTTGGAATTTCCGCAGTTCATAGCATCGTTTCAGAGGATGATGTTTTCGATACAGGAGGATGCCATCACAAATTAGCATGTTCCTACCACATCACGGACACAATTTATATGTGGGCTGTTTGCACTCGCGAATTACCCGGAGCGCCGATGTTCCTGTATAGTGAAGTTCTCAGTAGTGGTTTTGGGTGCCTGAGTAGTTACAAAAAAGCTTGGTTTGTGGCGGTGTGGGCTGTACAACCGGAATAATTTTTGTGTTATCCGCCAGGGACCCGTGAGTTCATGGCTGTGATCGCAACAAGCAGCGTTGGAGTCACAAAAAACACCTTAAAACCAGAATAGAGCTGTGTTTTGGTAAATAACCAGTATGGCAGGTTGTTTAAACACACATCATGATCTTGTTAGCTTCGCCGCCGCATCGCAGCGTACGCTGCCGCAAGCCACCCGCAGCAAACAAACGCTGCTGTGAACCCGGGCAGATCTTGTTCTGGCTGTGTAGGCGTTGCACCTGTGGCAGGCGCAGTTATTGGTGTCTGATCCGTTGCTCCTGGCGGCGGGGTGGTGCTCTTGTTTGGTGGCGACTGCATCACATCCACTGACGTGTTAGCTGCTGATGCTGCTGGCATTTCTGTTGCGGTTGACGTCACAGTTGGTGTCGGCGCGGGGGTCTCAAGCCAGCCTGGTGGGTATGTGCCGGGTGCGGAGCTAACAAGTACAAATGCGTCGCTGAGTTCTGCCGCTGCTGGCACCTTGTCGCTGACGAATCCTGTTGAGAGCGTTCCGGTGCCTGATGCATTCCACGCCCATACCGTGATGTTTGTCCAGCCACTTGAATCGGGAGGGATATTATATACGAATGTTTCTTTGGTGGTGTTGTGCCAGTTATTATTTATGCTGATGTTGTATGAGTCTGTGACGTTGCCCATGTCAAAAACAGTTGGCGCCGAACTAATCATAACACCATCAAGACCGCTTGTTATCATGTTATCACTCTGCCACACGGAATTAGTCCGGTTAAACCCGTGAAAGCTGCCATTCGCCGCACCAGATATAAGGTACCACACACCATCTTTCCAACAGTTGGCGCCGAACTAATCATAACACCGTCAAGACCGCTTGTTATCATGCTGTCACTCTGCCACATGGAAATAGTCCGGTTAAAGTTAAACCCGTGAAAGCTGCCCGCATCCCCGCTTGATATGAGGTGCCATTCTGACCCTGCTTGCCATGTGTAGTTCACCCCGAGTTCCCCGGTGGTGTTTGCGATGTTTATGGGGTTTGGCGGGATGTATGTTGCCGATGCCATGACTGGCACGGTGCAACCCACCAGCATCGCAGCAACAAAAATGAGTGTGATCGCCAGGTTACACGTGTTTTTCCAGATGCTCCTGCTAACCTTAATCATGTGCCACCCCCCTCGGGTGGGTGGTCTAACATCCCAGCTCTTACCGTGCTGTAGACCGGTGTCACGTGTGTGCGTGCGCGAATAAAAGTATGTGAACTTAACGTGCCCGTTATTATCCAATTATGTCTGGTGTTGTGTCTGGGTTCCACGGATTAGCCCCTCGTCCGGTTATTCTACACGATAGCTACTCTGGCTTGCATCGGCAATAAATATTACTGTTGCCAGCCCCCGCCTGGAGTGTATTTCTCACGCAATTTTTTTTTTTGTGAAAAAACTGTATCCCCCACAAAAAAACATACAATCAACCCCCGCCCGGAGGGCAGTTTTTACTCGGTTTTTTGTGAAAAAATCATGTCCCCACAAAAAAACATACAATCAACCCCCACCCGGAGGGCAGTTTTTACTCGATTTTTTGTGAAAAAATCGTTTAAAAGCCATGTTCTCCGATTAAGGGCACAAACACCACCCCGCCACTTTTTTCCTTTGATATTGTATCGTTTTTATGAACTAGATATAGGTCTTGCACGGATTCTCCGATCGGGATCACCATTTTGCCACCCTGCTTTAACTGTTCGATGAGTGGTGGTGGAATGGTGGGAGCGGCGCAGGCTACTGTGATTCGGTCGTATGGTGCGTGTTTGGGTAATCCGAGTGTGCCGTCTCCGGTGGTAATGATAACATTGTGGTATCCGGTGTTGTGCAGGTTGTTTCGTGCAAATTTGAGCAGTTCCGGGATTCGTTCTACGGAATAGACCTTGCCTGTTGGGCCGGTAAGTTCTGCGAGTATGGCTGAATGGTATCCGGAACCAGCTCCGATTTCAAGGATGTTCATTCCTTTTTGGACGTCGAGCAGCGTGCACATGATCGCAACCATGTGTGGTGCTGAGATCGTCTGTTTGTGTCCGATTGAGAGTGGGTAATCCTCATAAGCGTGTGACGCGTCACTCTCTCGCACGAAGAGGTGTCTGGGCACTTGCATCATTGCCTGTAGCACCTGCTTGCTGATGTGTGTGTCGATCCGTCCTTGTAGACTGTTGACCAGACGTGCACGTATCGGTTCGAAACTATCAACCCTTGTTTTGTGATGCATGTTATCATGTATTTATCGGGCGTTGCCTATTATATATCGCGCTGGGTGGTGGATAACAGGACAGATCAGGCTCTTCGCTATTTTATGTGTTTAGGCTAAGGTGGAAACCCCACATGATTTCGCGGTATTGACACGGGAAGATGGTGGCACATTTGAGATTGGGGGTGTGCGTACAGAATGTTGCAGGCATATTTGTAGAAACGTTAATATACATCCAATCACTTTAGTATATATTCTCATGCTCCGGTAGTGTAGTCCGGCCAATCATTCTGGCCTTTCGAGCCAGTGACTCGGGTTCAAATCCCGGCCGGAGCATCCAATGCTGTTTTATGGTGTTTTATGGCGCCAAATTTTTGTGGGAAGTTTGTGAGTGAGAAACGCCCTTTGTGGGGGTTGGCGGTGTGTTTTTTTCGTGAATGAAAATGGTGTGTAGGGTGGTTGGGCGTTATGGTGTACCGTAGAAAGGTTACAGCTGGGATTGGTTTCATTATTTTTCGATGGTTCGATCCGCTCCTAAAGCGAAAATATATCACTCGATATATATTTAAGTTTGTATATGATGTGTTTCTAATAGCCGGAGGGGGTAACTCTTCACGTTTCCCGGCTTTCCCGATCCCGATAACTTTGGATCTTTAATATCTCGCGTTGCAGCGACCAAAACCCCGGAAACTTTTTGATATTTTCAAAATGAGGTTTTCGGAACACCACAGATGGCGCAGAATAACACAGAGTGGTTGAAAGATAAAAAAAATAACAGCTCTCTGTGATCATTTGTGCGCTCTGTGGGTTAATCGTCCTTACCATAACCGCATCCTCCGGAAGAGCGGGAAAGTGCAGGGCATCTCGAGAATTACAGAGAGCCATAACTTTACAGTCCCCCCGCCAGAATACCGGTGCATGAAACTTGTGGTTGGAATCACGGGCGCATCAGGTGTATCGTATGGAATACGCCTCCTTGAGGTTTTACAGGGCAAAGCAGACACGTACCTGATCCTTACGAGCGCAGCGCGTCAGATCATCGAGATTGAATCAGACATCAGCGTTCATGCAGTCGAATCGCTCGCTACCAGTGTTCTGGGCGAATATGATTTCACAGCACCTGTTGCAAGCGGATCACACCTTTTTGATGGTATGATGGTTGTGCCGTGCAGCATGAAAACGCTCGGAAGCGTGGCAAATGGCATATCAGATACGTTGATCGCAAGAACAGCTGATGTCTGTCTTAAGGAGGGTAGAAAGCTAATTTTAGTCCCGAGAGAGACCCCCCTTAGCATGATTCATATTGAGAACCTGTTGCGCGCAAAACGTGCTGGTGCGGTGATCCTTCCGGCGTGCCCGGGATTCTACCAGAAGCCAGAGACCATTGGTGATGTGATCGAGATCATCGTTGGGCGGATACTGGACCAGATCGGCATCGGGCATGAACTGTGTGAACGATGGGATTGATTAATACTCAACCAAAACCATATTTATATCATGTCCAGCAATTTCGAGCAGATATTTGCAGAGCATCCGGAATGGTTTGGCGAATGGTACGAGCCAGTGGTTCTCCTGATTTTTCTGATTGCGCTGGTGCTTATAATTCCGTACATATACATCGAGATGTTTGAGGGTTATGTGAAACAGCGTTTTGGCAAAAAGGAATAGGTTGTGCGAACCATCAGGATTACACGCCTTACATCAGGATGCGAAGTCATTGATGATCTGCTCGGTGGCGGATTTGAGAATGGCGTGGTAACACAACTGTTTGGCGCTCCTGGAACCGGTAAGACAAATATCTGTCTTCAACTGATCATAGAATGCGTGAAGGGTGGGAAGAAGGTTGTGTTCATTGATTCGGAAGGATTTTCCCCGGAGCGGTTCGAACAAATCGCTGGCAGCGACGCGTTAGACATTGCGAAGAACGTGGTCGTGTATGAGCCAATAAGTCTTGATCAGCAGTACTCCAATATAAAAGAACTTGATAACATCGTCAAAGAGAACGTGGGACTCATTGTGCTTGACTCTGCCACCACGTTCTACCGGCTTGCACTCGAAAACGGAGACAACATGTCACTACGCCGGGTGCTCGCGAATCAGGTTGCGCACCTGCACAGAATCGCACGAAACTACAGTATTGTGGTTGTGATCACCAATCAAGTCTACACAGACGTTGGTTCGAACGAATTGTGCGCGGTTGGCGGAACCATGATCGAGCACCTCTCAAAAACGATCATCCAGCTTGAGCATGTTGGCACAGGCAGGCGCAGGGCAACCATCCGAAAACATCGGTCAAGACCTGAAGGAGTCTCCTGCGAGTTTCTGATCACCCAGCAGGGGGTGCAATAGTGCAATGATCGATGCCGTAAGCCTGATGAGGACAATCGGACTGATCATAACTGGCGTAGTGATTGCAAGCATCATTGTTGAGACCAACATCCTCAGCAGACTCAGGTGGTTCACAGCAGGGTTCTGCAGGATATCAAACCTGTCGCACGGGTCTGTGACATCACTCATCACATGCATCATGAGTTCAACCGGCGGAAAGTCAATGCTTGCCGAATTCTACAAACGGGGTGAGGTTGGCAGGACCGAGACCACGCTAACAATCCTGATGAGCACGTTTCCGGTCGTGGTCGGCGAATCACTCTTCAGAGTGCATGCCCCAATTGCAATCGTGCTGCTCGGACCCGCGGTTGGCGTGGTTTATGTTGGGCTTACGCTATTCTCTGCTTTCCTGCAGACTGCTGGCGCACTGATCGTTGCAAGGATCATGCTTCCAAAGACAGAGTGCTCGCTTAAAGATGGGGATTCGTTGAAGCGAGAACCAATCAAATTTAACAAAAAAACCGTCGTAATCGGGATAAACCATGCTTATCCAACGCTCAGAAAGATTGTTCCGATCCTGATCATATCAATGCTCGTGATCGGGGCGTTGCTTGATCTTGGCGCAGGCATCTACATCGCGGGAGCGTTCGCACCGATCCTGAACCTGCTGGGGCTGCCAGGCGAGGTTATCTACACGCTTATCGCGCAGTTCATGCACTTCACCGCAGGCTATGCAACGATGCATGCGCTGCTGCTGGAAGGGGTTGTCACTGAGAAACAAGCGATTCTAACACTTCTTGTTGGAAGCATGGTTGTCATAACGATGATATACGTAAAATACAGCTTTTCAATGTATGTCTCGCTATTCGGAAAATTTGGAGTGACAATTACCGCGATCAATTATCTTTCCAGCATGATCGCGAAGATCATCACGATTCTGGCGGTGGTTGTCTGGTACTAATCCCTACCCTCATCGTGTCCGGTGCACCCGACATCACATAATTCACAGCGGGGTTCGCGTTTGACTCCACCCTCGGAATCAAGCACCCGCGTTGCATAAGCGAGCACGGTTGCATTTGAGAGCGTGCCTGCAATCAGGATCGCATCAAATATCTCCTCTTTTGATAGTCCAAGCTTCTCTGCGATGCGGACATGCATTCGCAGGCAGTGATCGCACCTGAGCGCCGAAGATACACCTATTGAGATTAGTTCGACCGTTTTCGGATCAAGACGCTTGAATTCCCTTATGATTGCGCTGTCGTAGAGTATTTTTGGGACAAGGAGCTCCGGTGTTTCCCGCAGGTACTGCAGGATATATGGAACCTCGCCGTAGTACTTCTCGACCGCATCCAGCAACTCATCTACAACCTCATCAGGATCCTGCTGCATGATCCTCTGTATCTTCTCGATGTCCATTGTGCCTCCGGGTCTCCTGTTACAGACGTCTAAATGACAAAACCGGTCACCGATTTTGGCAATATTCTTATCAACATATAATCTCTCACACGCGATGGCAGCACCGTTGCAATCTCGCCAAGTTTCATGCCCTCCTCAAACACTATATTTTCAACAGTTTCCTTGTACTGAGAATATGGCAGTTTAACGCGAGCACCCGTGAGCTGCAGCGTGATTGGCGAAGGAGATAGGCATTCATCGATCTTTGGTATCTGTTCCTTAATCTCTTTCATGATGCGGGCTGGATGCACGGTCCGTGGGTCTTTTGATATGTCAAGCCGGATCTCATCAAGGATTGTGCCTGCAGTCTCTGCCAGATTATCAAGCGCGCCAATCTCATTTTCGCCCCTCAGCCGGTGTGCGATCCTGCCAAGCCCGCCAACATAAGCATCCGCGTACGCCGGAACCTCCTCAAGCTCCGGGGTGCCTGTTGCGATGCATGGCACCTCAATGTCCTTGTACAGAACATATTTTTTATTTATGATGCAGTCCTCAAAGTTTCCGAACGTAAAGATTGCGAGATCGTGTTCCTCAGCGAGTGCACGCTCTTTTGATGATATTTGTGCGGTTCTTCGCCCAACACCTCTTGCAAGCCCTATTAATGTCGTGTTTGCACCCTGTCTGCGCATATACTCTGCAACATCACACGCGTGATGTGGAAGATGCTGGTACGCAAGTGTTGGCGAGATCACGATGATGTCGGTGCCTGCAAGTGGCGCTCTCGTGATCTTGGCGCGGAGTTCTTTCGCCAGGTCCTCAACCATTGATATGTCCGCATGTGGGCAGAGCATCTGGATCAGGACCTCGGTCTGCATAAAATTGGTCTGGATAACGTATCCACCAAGGTCCTCGATTAATTCGATCACAAGATTGTGTTTGAAGACGCCGCCTTCATACAGGATCGGTTCAAGCATGATTGATCACCTCGTCACTCATGTCCTTCAATTGATTCATCATATCGTTCGCCCGGTCGATCCACTCGGGTTTTATGGCATCTTCTGATGCGACAAATAGCATCTCAGACTCGGTGGAGACGTGGTGTCGCACCCGAAAGCCCTCCGGCGTGATCCTGAGCAGCGCATCAGCAAGCCTCGTATCAACCTCTCTACGCGGATCGGCAACAACCACCTCTGCAACCGATTTTGCGACCTCATTTTTGTCCTCTGTCGCTATTGCTACCGTCTTCTTATCAGGTTGCGAGATGTTATCACGCCCGTACTCTGCCACGAGGGTTTTTAACAGCGAAACAACATAGCCCTCGTTGGTAATTTCTATAAGCACCCCTTCGGCACTCGCGGTCCCTGTTGTGATATCTGCCATGTCTTTGATGCGTATGGGTGGAATACCGGTCCTTATCAGCGCACAGAAGATAAAAACAGGCTCCACCGGGTCGATATATTCCCACAAACGCCCTAAAACCGTTGTTAGTTCTAGATCCGCGAGAACATCGCGGGTCACCAATTCATACGACTTTGCACCGATGTTATCTGGAGATTCGACCCTGAATATTTCGAGCGGCTTCATGTCATATTCACCTTTCCTTCACTCATACAACTTTTATAGCCCAACAAAACCTGATGACAGGAGAGCCGAACCAACTGCACCAATTAACTGTGCATTTGGCGGTACGATCACCTCGGTCTGGAGCAATTCGTGCATTGCATGAGGCAATCCCTCGATTAATGCGGTGCCCCCAACCATGATCACAGGCTCCCTCACCTCAATCTCCTGAAGCTGCTGCTCATAGACCTGCTCTGCCACGCTGTAGCAGGCTGCTGCCGCGACATCCTCGTGGCGTGCACCCTTTGATAACGAGTTTACGAGGCTCTGAATACCAAATACGATGCAGTAGCTGTTCATCGAGATGTTGGATGCCGTACCGGAAAGCGCAAGCTTACCAAGTTCGGTGATGTCAACACCCAGACGCTTTGCGGTCATCTCAAGGAAACGCCCTGATGCACCTGCGCATATCCCGCCCATCGTAAAGATTCCGGGGATTCCGTCGTTCACGGATATCGCCTTATTATCCATCCCGCCGATGTCGATTACGGTGGCAGCCCCTTTCTGACGGTCAGCAAGGTAGACTGCACCCTTTGAGTTGACTGTGACCTCTTCCTGAACCAGATCGGCTTTTAACGAACCTCCGAGGAGGAATCTGCCGTATCCGGTGACGCCGAGTGCCTGAACCGCATCCCTGTCAACGCCAGACTCTTTAAGAGCGGTTGTGTAAGCCTCTTCCGCGCTCTTGAGCACGTCAGTGGAACTGACCCAGCCAAATCCGAGAACCTTGTTGTTCTCCATCACAACCGCCTTTGTGGTGGTCGATCCAGAGTCGATTCCGGCTGTAAGCCCGGCCTGTTTCTCACGCGCAAGCAGGCTGCGCCTCTTCGCTACAGTTGTGAGCGCCTCCATCCGTGTGAGAAGCGTGTCTGCCGTGGTGCGCTCAGTATAAGAATAACTAATTACAGGAAGCCCTGATTTATCGTGGATGTACCTGCGGATCTCATTTCTGACGAGCGCGCCCTCCGCACACCGAAAGCACGTTCCAATGAACACGGCGTCAGCAGTGGTGTGACCCTCAACAACCGAGATTGCACGGGCAAGCATCAGTTTAAGATCGGGACTTGTCACCCGGAGCCC
>RXIK01000183.1 GCA_004211975.1 Methanosarcinales archaeon
CGCGGTCACATCCTGCATGTTGATTCGTGTGTCTTCGTTTGCATCTCCGTAGAGCACTGCACTCACGAAGGGTGTTGATGCCAGAAGCATCGCGCTTACAATTATTCCGATCATTCCAAGTCGGATTTCCCTCATCATATCTATTACCTCCTTTTTTGCTAAATTATTCGTTCATTTGGCTTGTTATGGGTGAGTGATTTATACACTCACCTCATCATTAATCCAGACGGCGGGTATATCGCCGGACCCTGTATTAACAAGCAATCCATCTGATATGTCCAGAACACTTTGGTCTCCGGCTGAGCCTGTTACCTCGAAGTGGATCGTTACAAGGTGTCCTGATCCGCTTATTCCGGTGGTACCTGGCAGATTGAATATCACTCTAACGGTGTCAGAATCTCTGAAGGTCCAACCATCCAGTCGTACGTCGGTTGCACCTATGCTTCCTGAATCGATGCCGGTCACGTTCACAACGCTTGCATTGAACGATAGATCAAACTGCCCTGAATCAAGGTTGTTCACGTCTGCAACATCTATTGTTGCATCAAACGTTCCGGACACAGTTTCCGGGGCATTTACAGTGACCGGTGTGCCTATTGTCACCTCACAATCGTTCCAGATCGTGGGTATCTCGTCCGATCCGGTGTTGATGAGCAATCCATCTGATATGTCCAGAACGCCCGTATCTCTGGCTGCGCCTGTTACCTCAAAGTGAATCGTTGCAACGTGTCCTGATCCGTTCACACCGGTGACTCCCGGCACGTCGAAGATTACCCTGACAAGCTTATCGCAATCCCAGTTATCTGTGCCGTGCATTACTGTCCAGTTACCAACTGGAATTGCTGTGCCGCCTATGCTTCCTGAATCGACACCGGTCACATTCACAAGATCTGAGTTAAACCAGAGATCAAACTGTCCTGAATCAAGGTTGGTTACGTTTGCAACATCTATCGTTGCATCAAACGTTCCGGATACGGCTTCGGGTGCATTGACCGCGACAGGTACGCTTATCACCACATCATCGTCGGTCCATGTTGCAGGTATCTCATCTACCGTGGTATCAAAGAGCAGCCCATCAGATAGGTTCAGAACGCTTCGGTCTCCGGCTGCGCCAGTTATCTCGAAACTGATCGTTGCAAGCGATCCTGATCCGCTCACTCCGGTAGCGCCCGAGAGGCGGAACAGAACGCGAACTCTACCCGCGTCCATCAAACGCCACATATCTATTGGCACCTCCGTACCACCAATGTTTCCCGAGTCGACGCTGGTCACGTTCACAACGTTCGGATCAAACGAGAGATCGAACTGTCCGGAATCAAGGTTGGTTATGTTTGCAACATCTATCGTTGCATCAAACGTTCCGGATACGACTGTTGGAGCGTTTGCGGTGACTGACGTACCGAGTGACGTGCCGAGGGTTACATCATCGTCAAACCAGAGCGTGGGGATCTCATGCGATCCGGTGTCCACGAGTAATCCTTCCGATATGTTCAGAACGCTGGTATCTTTGGTCGTGCCGGTCATCTCGAAACTGATCGTGGCTATCTGCCCTGATCCACAGGTATCCTCGACTCCCGGGAGATTGAACAGAACGCGAATTGTGTCAGTATCCACGAATTTCCATGAGTTGATTGGCACGGTTGTGCCGTTGATGTTTCCATCGCAGACCGCAGTTGCATTCACAACGTTCGGATCAAACGAGAGATCGAACTGTCCCGAATCGAGATTAACTACATTGTAGATATCTATTGTGGCATTGAATGCACCAGACACAACATCAGGTGCATTGACACGGACCTGCGTCTTCTGCGTCTCCGGGGTCTTCTGCGCTATCGTTTGTATTATGAGCGCATCGAGTGAGTTGACAGCACCATCGTAATTCACGTCAGCGCGCTCGATATCAGGTGGCATGCTTCCTGTAGCCATTTGGAGCGCGAGCATTGAATCTGCTGTGGTGATCCTGCCATCGCTGTTTGCATCGCCGACTATGACTGTATTAGAGTCTGCCGATGCCGGTGCACTGAACACTGCAAGAGCTATCAGTACGCAGTAGATTATGTATCTTGCTTTCATTGTTATACTTCCATCATTATCCCATTCTGTTTTTGCATCAGTGTTGCGATGCTAAGTACAAAGGATGACATATTAGATTACTACTTAAAACTTTCGTAGCATTGAATCGTAAAACGATCAGATGTTAAACGCACATCGATCAGAACAGATAAATCTAAACTTATCCCAAAACTAATTGTGCGGACGACGCATACCGCCGCCGCACAATAACGCCTATCGCTTATTTTTCTTGCCTGAACGCGAAGATTACTGCTGCAAAGGCACTTATAACAAGTACCGCCCCGAATCCTGGTGTTTTGCAGTCAGTTGTGTCTACAGGAGCTGTTGTTCCAGTGTCGGTTGCAGCACTTTCAACACCGTTCCAGCTTGCGGGTATCGTTTTTGCCATGGTGTTAATGAGTAATCCGTCAGACAGTTCCATGGCACAATTTCCCGGAACTATCGTTTCAAAGTGTATCGTTGCAAGCGATCCGGATCCTGACACGCCATCGAGTCCCGGAAGATTGAAGAGTATTCTAATGCCGTTTTCGCCAATGGCTGCCCAGTTATCTATGGGTAGGGGCGTTCCGCCGATGTTTCCATCGTCAACGCTCACAACACGCGCTGCAGCAGGATCAAAATGGAGATCGAACTGCCCTGCATCAAGATCAACGACATTTATCATGTCTATTGTGACGCTGAAATCGCCGTCCATCATTTCAGGGGCGTTGAGACTGACGCTGGTTGGGTCTGCTGCTATAGGAGTTGCAAGTATTATCGACACCAGCAAGATTATGGTGGTTGCCGAGATTATTTTTGATATCATCAAGATATGTTACGAAGACGTATCATTAATAAACTTTTCGGTATAACGAGGCTGTCACATTACGTGGTGCTGGGGTCATATCCTTGCAGGTGGTGCGGTCGGATGAGCTCAAATATATCATGAAATCTCTTGAATGAATCGAGTTCTTTGGTAAATAACCTGTAATCTGTGTCCATCTGTGAAATCTGTGGCTGACAAAAGTTTTTAGCCACAGATTAACA
>RXIK01000060.1 GCA_004211975.1 Methanosarcinales archaeon
GACGACAGTGGTCAGGAGATTGAGGTTGAGTGGAATGACGGAATATTCACATGCGACGGGGTATGCGGCGATGTGACCGGAGATGGTGTCGTTGACACAATGGATTTACCGCTCCTGCTGAACCATGTGAACTGCCCATCCGCGTATCCGATCGGCGAGTGGTGTGGTGATGTGACCGGAGACGGTGTGATTGACATTAGGGACGTGACGCTGTTGCTGAACCATGTGAACAATCCAGCGGGTTGTCCACTCTGCTGCAGGTAATAGCTCAAATAAGAGATGAGCGGAACGTTTGCTCATCTCATCTACTTTTTGAGAGGAATAATGACAGGAAAAAACATCATGCAGCTGCCCGTGATTCTCACAGTGATGGTTGCCCTATCACTCTTCGCTGTGTTGCCTGCCCTTGCAGATGGTAACGCAGTTTCAGAGGTGCAAAGAGCGATAGAGGATGCAGGCGCAAGTTGGACGGCTGGTGAGACATTGGTCTCAAACTACTCGCTCGAAGATAAACTCAGGCTATGTGGCGCGAAGATCGGTCCGATTCCGGCTGATGCGGTGATGCTGACCCCGCCTGTGGATCGCAAGGTCTCGTACGGCACATTCGACTGGCGAAATGTGAGTGGAGAGGACTGGATGACCTCTGTAAAGGAACAAGGTCCGTGCGGAAGCTGCTGGGTGTTCTGTGCGACCGGTGCGCTTGAGGCGCAGATCAACATCGACGCAGGCGATCCCACGATCGACTTCGATTCTTCGGAGCAGAACATCCTCTCCTGCAGCGGATGCGGGGATTGCGAGGAAGGCGGCTGGGTAAATGCGACGCTGAAATATATCAGGGACACTGGCGTTCCTGATGAGGAGTGTCTCAGGTACCGGGCAGATGACAGCATCCCGTGCAACGATACCTGCTCCAACTGGCAGGAGAGGGCATGGACATGCGAAAAAATCGGCGTTCCGGTATGCCACAGGACCGAGTGCTACAAGTGGATCCGGGAGGATTATGGTCCAATGGTCGTTGTGCTCAATGTAACAGAGGATCTCTTTTACTACACCGGCGGCATCTACGAATCGGTCTGGTCGTCCGATGAATTCGCGGAGGCGAATCACGGTGTTGTGCTCGTCGGATACGATGACCCCAACGAATGCTGGATCATCAAGAACAGCTGGAGCCAATTCTGGGGCGAGAACGGCTACGGACGAGTTAAATATGGCGAACTCGAGAAGCACGAGCACGTCTTTGTGGTGCTGGGAACATGCCCACTACGCGCAGATGCAACCATCGCAATCAAGAGCGCAAGTGTGCCAGAGGGTTCCAGCGTGACGGTTCCGATCAACATAACCGGGGTGAGCGACCTCTGCGCCGCAAATGTCTGGCTCCATTACAACAGTTCTGTTGCGACCGTCGAGAACGTCTCGGATGGAGACCGGGGATCTGTAGCGTACCACATAGAGAATGATCCCGGCATCACAAAGATGGTCTGGGACACGGCGGATACGATGAACGGTACCTTCGTCTTTGCGTATGTTACGTTAAAGGCAGTGGCTGAGGGTGCAAGTCCACTGGATCTTGAGGTCAGGGAATTCTACGACTGCGATACCGTTGATATCTGGCACAACATCGTCAACGGAACGCTCGAAGTGACATCACCTGTGCCACGACTCATGGAAGGCGATGTAAATATGGATGGGTGCGTATCGCTCAAAGATTCGACGATGATCAAGCTCTACCTCGTCGGCAGGATGGATCTTGATGAGAGTCAGCGCAGGTGCGCAGACACGGACGATGATGATGAAGTGACCCTGAAGGACTCGGCACTCATTAGGCAATGGCTGGTCGACCCATCCGCACCACTGTGGGAGTCTCCGGCAGACGATGACATGGAGAAACCGGTGGTGTGTGAATAACAGAGAATAATGAATAAGCGAAGGAGGTAAACATGAGAAACAAAGGAGTGGTCTCTATTGTGCTGGTGCTATTTGTAGTACTTGCATTTTCAGCGACGACTGGTATGTGCACAGAAGAGCAGGCAATCCATGCCGTGATGATGCCCGGCAACGGAGACCTGCTGGAAACAGACGATTTCACAGTCCCGGACGGCTGCGAGGAGATCGCGTACGACGATGAATCAGCAGAGGCGTATTGGTCTTACAGAGTCGGTGGTGGGCAGTATTATTTTGCAGTCCACTTCACAAGACCGGATGACTACGAAACGCTTGAAACTGCCAGATTCAACATAATCTGACATTCCGCAGGTCGCCATTCATTTTTAATAATTTCTACTGATAGCGGTTTTGAATATCTGAAGAATATTATTTTTATACTGTGGTGGCGCAACCTATCCAATTTCAACAGGGGATGCTTTACATGTTTATGTAATAAATATGTATTTTAATAAAGAGATTATCTTTAAAAACAAAAAATCACAATCAGTATCCACTATTCGCCATTTGTAAAAAATAGATCTTCTTACAAAAAACACGTGCGGAATGTCAGATAATGATAAATGGGAGTGTGCCCAGTAATTCGTTTAACTGGAGCGTGCTTAACTGGACCGGAACTGAGCCGGGTGATGTGATAGCATCAGGAACAACAACCCCGATCAGGGATGGCTAGCATGATGCAGACATGGGTGGCATCGACGTTCCGGAGGACTTTGTGATCACAATGCACTGGATACAAGGAAGTGCGCCATACTTATCGACTGATACTACCACCCCAGCAAACCATAGCTGGAGTTATCCGTGGGCATACTCCGGGTACGCATGGACTCCTGAGCCAGAAAAGAATTACATGATCCGGGCGGTTGTGTGTTCGAGTGGTGAGCCGGATATCAATGTGACGCCAGTTGCGATTGATCTGGAGTTGTCGCCGAACGGAAGTGGCAGTGAAACGCTTACGATCTGCAACGAGGGCGACGGAGATCTGACCTACGAGATATCGATATCGTGTGATACCGGTGAATGGCTATCTGTGGACAAGACTGACGGCAAGGTTGCACCTGGTGATTGTGATGATCGCATCCTGACGATGGACTTAACGGGTCTGGGATGTGGGAGTTATCCCTAAACCACTCCTTTTCACTAGTTTTATCGGAATTGTCGTATCTTTCAATCCACTTTCGCAGCCACACCCTTGATCTGCCGACGCTTTCACAAATTCTGGAGGCGCGTTCACCCATCTGATATCGATTGACCGCATTAATGCGTTTCTGTTCCTCTTCCGTATACGGTTCGTTTGATTTTACCATGACTCATCATCGGGTGCATCACGGCTTCTCAACGCTCAAATCTCCAAAATTGTAAACGATGTGTTGAGCCTATGGAGCACTTAAGAAAGTGTAAGCGATGTGTTGAGACCTACTAGTTAACCACAAGGTTACAATGATTTTCATGAGACGGACCGGCATCTTTTTGCGTTAATCTCATGGTTTTTCACCTTAGCTAAACACGCACCTGAAAAAGAGTTTATATTAATCGCGCACAAAGAGTTTATATTAATCGCGCACATTACATTATGACATTCATGCTTGATCCACAAACATTTGTAATTCCGGATAACACTCGGATGGAGGAGCGCACCATCGTGGTTGAGGGTGGTGCAATCATTGGCGGTCAGTCCAGCATTGAGTATGGTATTATTGCTGACAGTATTATGATTGGTGAGCATGTGCGTGTGTGTGGTGAGGTGTGTGCGCGTTCTGATGTGTATATTGATCGTTGGTCTGATATTCAGGGTGGGGTGGACGCGGATGGTGACACGCATCTTGGTGAGTTTGTGAAGATCCACGGCAAACTGACCGTTGGCGGTGACCTTGATATTGGGGAAAACGTGTCGATTAACGATGGGTTTGAGGCGAAAGGCTGGATCATGATTAAAAACCCGTTCCCGGTCATAATTTTCCTGTACCTGTATCTGAGTGAGTTGTTGCATCATGGAACTGATGAAGAGGTGGAAAAAGCGGTTCAGGAGTTATTTGCGGACGATTCTGAGCAGGATGATGGTGTCCGGACGATGGTGATACCTGGTGGCGCTATAATTTCGCTTAGTGCGATTGAAACGGATTATCCCGCGTATATTGGGGATGGCTGTCGGCTGCAGGGTAACATTCGTGCGAAATCGCTTTTTATGGGGTGTGATACGACATTGTTTGGCAGTATTCGGGCGAAGGATGTCACGATTCAGGAAAACAACATTATACATGGGAACATTGATGCGAAAGGTGATGTTTGCATTGGAGAGGGATGTCATGTGCTTGGTGATGTTCGTGCGCGGTCGATCCGGATTCATCGTGGTGCAACGGTGGATGGTGTTATGGATGCGCGTGGTGGCATCACGATCATAGAGGCTGTGGAAGCTGAAACCGAGGCAGAAGCACTAGCAGAAGCACCAGCAGAAGGAGGTGAGACGAATGAATTGTTGGAGTTGGAAGAAATTCCTGATGATGTGGAAGACGTATACGAAGAAAGCCCTGCTGAAGAATCCGGTATGGAATCCGGTGGGGGATTAAGTGACGAATCTGGCGAAGATGATCTTAAAGAGGAGCCAGGGGGCACAGAAGAGCCAAGCATAGAGGGGGAATCGGGCGAAGAAAACGGTGAACCTGATAACATCGGTGGAAGTGTTGGAGCAGGAGACGTGGATGAAGGAGAAAAAACCGACGAAGATGTGGAAAAATGAGCGCTGCTTTTGCTAAGTGCTTACCGAAAAACAAGGTGGTAAAGTTGGCTGATAGCATGCTATATCCACGGTATCCGTATGATTCGTTTAAACGTGTCATTCATCGATCCCTTATGCTGATTTATCATGGATTTCGCAAATGTGGCGAATGCCACGAATTTTAACGGGTTATTTTCTGGCAAGCCCTAAACAAATAAAAAACGTAAAATTGGTGTAGTGTATGACCACAGATAAAATTGGATACGAGAGTATGGTGCAAAGCGTCGTTGATCTGCTTGTGCAGGCGGAGACCGGGCTGCCTGATGATGTCGCGGCAGCACTGGCGGACGCTCACCAGCACGAGACAAACCCAACTGCAAAAGAGCAGATCAAAACAATTCTTGAGAACCTACGCCTCGCATCAGAACAAAATGCCCCTATCTGTCAGGACACCGGGATACTGATATTTTTTGTTGAGATCGGAAGGGAATGTGCGCTTGACTTTGATATCAGGGGCGCAATATGCGACGGTGTTAAGAAAGCAACCGCGATCATACCGCTTCGACCAAACGCGGTTCACCCGATCACGAGAGAGTCCTCCGGAAACGTTGGCGCAGGACTTCCGGACATTATTATTGATCTGGTAGATGGAGATCGCATTAGGATCACGGTTCTGCCGAAGGGCGCGGGAAGCGAGAATGTGAGCAGGCTTTCTATGCTTAATCCCTCACAGGTTGCTGATATCAGGCGGTTCATCCTGCAAACCGTTGTGGACGCCGGGGGAAAGCCGTGTCCGCCAGTAATTGTTGGTGTTGGTGTTGGCGGATCGTTTGACAAGGCTGCCCGCCTTGCAAAAAGGGCGTTGCTGCGGGACGTCCTTGATATGAACGATTCCGAGCGAGAGATCCTTAATTCTATTAATTCACTTGGAATTGGCACTATGGGGCTTGGTGGCGATATAACCGCGCTTGCCGTGCATATCGAGTATGCACACTGTCACACAGCATCGCTTCCGGTCGCGGTGAACATACAGTGCTGGGCGAATCGGCGGGCGAGCGTGGAACTCACTGCTGAAGGTTGTGTTGTGTGAGCCATTAGTTGCGCTTGTGTTCACAGTCAGATCACCATCACAAAACCACAAAACCGGTCATGAACGCGCACATACGTGGATCTGCAAAGACTCGTACCAATAGGCGGTCCCCACAGTTGTTCGATGGTGCTATATACTGCAACTGCCGATGATAACACATTAATCTATGAAGTCAAGAACCCGAATTAAAATCTGTGGAAACACAAATCTCGGTGACCTTAATCACACCGTATCATGTGGGGTGGATGCCGCCGGATTTATCACAAACGTTCCGGTTAAATCACCAAGAAAGATCGATGCAACCGTTGCAAAACAACTAATTGGTCAGGTGCCGGTCTTTGTGGACTCCGTACTTGTTATTATGCCCGAGGATCTTGATTCGGCGATGGCGCTAATAGCAGAGACCTCACCGACATGCGTGCAGATTCACAATGATCTTCCGAACAGCGAGCTTGCGATTATCTCAAAAACTGTTAAGCTAATTAAAACGATCGTGATTCCGAAAGACGCATCTTTTGAGATTATTGACCCCCTCATCGCGCGCATCGAGGGATTGATTGGAATCGCGGATGCGATACTTCTTGATACCGGAATCGGCTCAAAGAGTGGGGGGACCGGCACGGTGCACAACTGGCAGATCAGCGCAGAGATCGTGCGTCGCTGCAAACTGCCAGTTATCCTTGCGGGCGGGCTGACGCCTGACAATGTGGCAGATGCTATCCGGCAGGTTCATCCGTATGCGGTTGACACCGCGTCAGGGGTTGAGACCGGGAAATCGCGTAATCCGGAGCTGGTGCGGTTGTTCATCGAACAATGCATGTGGGCTGACACGTTGTCAGGAGTTGCTGAGACCGAAGTTGCTGAGACCGGAGTTGATGATGACTGATATCGTTGCAGCGATCGCAGCAGACCCGGTGACAAATGCGGTCCGTGCTGCAAGCGCTGGCGCTGACATGATTGAGATCAGGATCGATCTGCTGGACTGCCCCCCAGGTGAGCAGCACCCCCCGGATTCGCAGGACTCGTTGCGGTCACTGCGCCTGCTCTTTGAGGAATTGAACAATGCCGTGCAGATCCCGATCATCGCAACCAACCGCATAAGCACAGAGGGTGGCAGGTTCCGCGGGTCCGAAGAGGAACGAATAGATATCTTGCTTTCCGTGCTGGAACTGGTTGACGCTGTTGACATTGAACTCTGTGCAAAGCCAGAATACCGGGACCGGGTTGTGCAAAGCGCAAGGGCTGCCAGTAAACGCGTCATTATCTCGTACCACGATTTCTCAGCGACCCCGGGCATAGCAGAGCTGCGGAAGATCTTGTCGGAGTGTTTTAATGCTGGCGCCAATATCGCAAAACTCGCTGCAACCCCGCGGTCGTACGATGATGCGCTGCGCCTGCTTAAACTTACACGCGAGAACGGATCAAAACAGGTCTGCATCATTGGGATGGGGGCGTATGGTGCACACACAAGGGTGATCGCTCCACTTTACGGGTCTGTGATCGCTTATGCATCGATTGAGTCTGCAACAGCCCCCGGACAGTTTAGTGTGGGTGAACTGGCAATGATGCTGCGGGTGCTCGGCGCATAAAAACATCGATGGTTTCTTGCCACCCCCTCGCGGCGCTTACCCGCGTTTTTTGCATTCCAAGCCCTTGTTCGACACGGCTCCCGAGCAAACCAACCGCGAACTAAGGTGTAAACGCATCAACCAGTGATTTGGTCCGCTTAAACGGCGCGTCCATGATCGCGGTCCCAACAAGGATTGCGTCCGCGCCCGCATCGATCACGCGGACCGCATCGACAGCGTCTCCGATTCCGCTCTCGCTAATAATGATCCGGTCATCCGATACCAGCGGTGCCAGTCGCTCTGTTGTCGATAAATCAATTGTCAGCGTGTTTAAGTCCCTGTTATTAATGCCTACAATCCTTGTTTTTGTGTTAAGTGCATTCGCAAGTTCGGTTTCGTTGTGCACCTCGACGAGCGGCTCAAGCCCTCGTGCAATCGACAGATCAACGAATCGGTCAAGATGATCCCCCAGTATGCCTGCAATCAATAAGATCAAGTCGCTTTTAGTTTCGCATATTTGTTTTTCATCGATTATGAAATCTTTTCTCAGCACCGGAATTCCTACAGAGTCTCGAACCGCAGAAAGATTTTTCAGATTTCCGAAGAAGAACTCAGGCTCGGTTAGAACGGAGTTTGCCACTGCGCCCGCTGCCTCCATCTCCCGCGCAAGCATTGATGCGATGTCCGGGGTTATGTTGCGGTTGTCCGTGGTTGGAGAACCTGGTTTCACCTCCGCAATCACTGGAATCCGGTTTTCGCGTTTGCGAGACTGTATTAGTCGGATAATGTCGCGGTGCTCGATCGGTGCTGGCACATCCGCATCCGTGCCCCCATCCACACCTCCGCTCACGGCGTTGATGCGTCCGACCCGTTGCCGGGTGGATGTTAGTATCTTGTCGATGACCCTGTGCATGATGTCTTTTATGACCTGAACAAGATATGAGGTTATCTGATGATACCGGGGCTTTTATGGTGTGTACTATACCGTCCAGTCACTCTGCGCACCACTTTCATTCACATAAAAGTATATTGGTAGCCCCCTGAAGGGCAGTTTTCACTCGATTTTTTGTGAAAAAATCGTTTACCTCACTGAAGTTAGCTTTATGTCCTTATAGCCGTGCGAGACATCCGGCTCGATGACATATATGCCAGTTGTCGGCTTCTCGCCATGGAGTATTATCGTGTTATTGCATTTATCAAGCTTTAAATGCATATCAGAAACGTCCGCGAGTGTTTTTCTGATTTCGGGGGTGGTGCCGTCACCACACATCACAATCGTCAACAACTTGTTCGCTGCGCTATATTTCTTCTCTGAAATAATCGTTTTTTTGAGGAGTTGCTGGTCAAGCATCGTTTCAAAAATTCTATAATCAACGATCTTCACCACATTTCCACTATACGCATCCTGTAGCCTTTGTAATTCTTTGTACAGTATGCCAGAGTCACTTGAAAAACGCTCTTTATCATAAGTAACAACAAAATCCTCTGTTATTGGCTCTTCTGGATTTTCTTCGGTTATAACCCTGAATGAGTTCAGTTTATCGCTTAAACCATACTCAAAGACATAGTTCTTAATCTCGCTCGGTCCTGCACTGCTAACTGAGAGTATAACGGCACCCCCGCCCTGACTCACCACGTTTGCAGCGGTCAGCATCGGCAGCACATAAAAGAAGTTATCGACGTTCGCGCCGGTTTCAAGCAAGATATAGCTTCCAACAGGATACCCGCCAAACACATCATCCAGATCGTGGTTTCCGGTTGAATAATGCGTCTTGGTGTTCAGAATATGATCAAATGACTGGTAATCCAGAGGGTGTGCAACCTTAAATTTGTCAAAACTATGGAATCGACCGTTATTAAGAGTGTATAAATAGTTTGGTTGACGTATACTAATGCCCCTCAGCTTATCGAGCGCCAGAATCCTGAGACGCCTACCGCCAACGTCTCTTTGGTACATTGAGATCACGCCGTCCGCGATATATCCAAGTTCTATGTTGCACTCCTTTTCAAGCACGATAACGACTTTGGTATGCGCCGGTTCGACCAGACATCTGGTGATAATGCCTATAAGAAACGTTTCGCTCACCTTGTATCTGTCGCACAATCCTTCAAGACTGTCCATCACAAGCAGTGACGTCTTAGGCAGAAATGCGTCGATCCGATCACAGACCGTATCCAGATCACTGAAATCTGTTTTATCAGGATCGTCAAGCATCCCGTAGACCTCAAACACATCTTTTTCAACGCGAAGCACCTTATTGTCTGCTTTCTTAAAGAACCTATCCCAAAACACGTTTTTCGACTCAACAATCTCGATCTCATTCTGTTTCTGGCGCAGCCGTGGGAAGTATCTATATATTGCTTCGGTGGTCGCCCGTGTAGATAAGTAGATTGGGTTGAGCTCTGGCAACGTGTCCATCAGTTCAAATGCGAGAGTCGTCTTACCCGTACCCGGCGTACCCTGTATAATAAGTGAACTGCCCCCCTCGTGAGACAGAAATCCCCGTATCTCCTCCGGAATCATACATGTAATGTATATACTCTTATTCTTAATAACTTTTTGGATTTTTGCAAGCAAAAGTTTCATCACGAAAAAAGACATTCAGTCACCAATGAAACCCAGGTCGCTATCACTGATAATCCCGTCATCGCTCACAATCGATGCAAAAGACCTTCGCAGCAAAACTCTGAAGATCGGGCAGATCGCGCGAGCTGCATCAGTGTTCTGTGTGGACCGGATCATCATATTCAGAGACCCAGGTCTTGATGAGGCTGATTTTATTGAAAAAATCCTTCTGTATGCTGAAACGCCACAATACTTGCGAAAACGCATCTTTCCACTGACAAACGACCTGCGATATGCCGGAGCGATCCCGCCGCTCAGAACACCGCACCACCCGGTAGCTACAACAAATGACGCAAGTGAATCCAGTAAAGCGAGTGCTGAAGGCGTGAAAGCTGCGAAAGGTGGGGTTGGAGGTGCGGAGACCATGACCCGAATCGGGGAAATCCGGGCAGGGGTCGTTGTCAGGACACACGAAACCGGATCCTGGGTTGACCTAGGGCTGGAACACACCGCATTTCTGGGCACTTCATTGCGCAGAAACGAGCGTGTGGACGTGAAGATCACGTCAGAGACGCCACTTAAGGCAGTTCCTGTCAGTCGCAGTGAGATCACTGGATACTGGGGTTATTCCGTGACAAAGACAGATCTCCTGAGCAGTGCACTCGATGGTGCGCCGGCAGATGCGCGGACTGCTGACGATGGTGTTAATACTAATGATGTGCCGACCAATCCGCCCGAAGACAAGCTGCTGATTGCAACCAGCAGATATGGAAAGCCTCTTAACATAGATCTGCTCATGAAAGTTGGTGCAGAATGCGGGACACAAGACGTGTTAATCGCATTTGGAGCACCACACAAAGGGATTTTTGAATATATGCGTGACGAAGGCACCCCAATCTCACGATTCGATTACATGGTTAATTCTGTGCCCGGGCAGGGTACCGAGACGATCCGGGTTGAGGAAGCGGTCGTTGCCACGCTCGCAACACTGAATATTGTGTTTCGCTGATGGGCACGGTCAAAACCGACATCGACCATTACACAGATTTTGCATGCAACTAACTCGAACCGATTCGTACGTTTGACCCGGGCGTAACCTTAGCCAAACAGGGAATTTAACTATACTTCACACCGCCACAACTTGAGCTTTTTCAAATCTCTGAAACCGTAGTGTAAGCAAGGCGCTGAGTCCTTGTTTGTGAGTCATATAAGTTTGGTTTCGCCAATAAAAAAAGCGCAGTTTATGCCGGTGCTGAGTATATAGAGCGCGCAAAGAAACGCGGAGGACACTATGACACCACACCTCTCTGCGAACCTCCGCGCCCATCAAAAGTTGTTTTTATTGTCAGAATATCACAGAATCATAGTTCTGGCGACAAACAACACACCTATATAGCCGGTCACATCTGCAAAAAACCCATTTTGCGGCGGTGCAAAGCATATCTTCCTTGCAACCCAGCAGTTGCTCACCCCGCTCCAGCAATTCCAGTCGTGTTGTGAGTGGGGTCAAGCGATAAACGAGTTAACCTCAACCAAGCAGCCCCATAATCCGAATCCCGCGCTCGATACAATCCATCTGGTCTCGTATGCGTCCAAGATCGGTTTCTTTCTGCATATCAGCGGCGATTTCAGCGGTTTTATCTGAAACAACATCGTGAAGTGAGATTCCTGCAATTTCCTCACCGGTCCTCGACCCTCCTTGTGTTTCCCAGATCTTCCCGGTTTTCTCAGCTCCCTGATCCTGCATCATCTTAAAATCGCAGGTTGGGCAGCCGACCTTACCCTGATATCGAAACATTGGCGAGCCGCACCGTTCACAGGTCTCCGCAAGCATAGTTCCGCCCAGTTCAAGCATTCGTGACATGACATCAATTTCATCCATAGTTATGTTCTCCTTGTATCGATTAAATGTATACGCGGGAAATTGTAAAGTTATTGTAGGGGTAAGTTAGATGTGTAATAGCACAAAAGGTGTGGGGGCGTTTGGGGTTAACAATGCATCTTATGTCTCTCTTGCCTATCCTCGTTGAATTGGAGAATAAAAACGCAAATATGCACGGAGGCTGCTTGTATCTCTGCGAACCTCCGCGCCCATCCGCGGTTATTTTTTCTTGACCGGTTGCATAGACTCACAATCGAGATACCAATCAGCATATCTAAGTAGTACCATTATCCTCGCAATTTATCCGGAGATGTCTTTTTCGAGACTTTTTATTATTTTCTGGTTACCCGGGGTTGTCTTGTGTAAGTACAACTGATAAAATTGAGCGCTATCAATCTGAAAAGTCATTTATATCGTTAATCTGTGAAATCAGTGTTCATCTGTGGCTAAAAGTTTTATTTGCCACAGATGAACACTGATTCCACTGATTTCGGAAGTTATATCATGCCACTGTTTGCAGGATTGGCATCATGTTGTTCAACCGACCAGAACAAATTAAAAAGTCTCTCTTTTTCGTGTTTTGGAGATTTTAGGTCACTGTCACGGTTCCACGCATCGTATTCCCGTAGCCCGAGCAATAATACGAGTAGTTGCCCGGCGTGTCGAACGTGTAGCTAAACTTCTTGCCGTAGCTGATTGACTGATTCCCCCATAGCTCGTCCTCACTCACCAATGTGTATGTGAGCATCGGGGCTTTCTGGATATTAATCCAGTTCAGCGCCTCGCCCGCGCAAATCGTTGGAGTATTCGGTATCATCGCATATTCATAGATATATGGGCTTTGGCGGTCTCGGCGTTGGTGTTGGACCTGCGCCGCATGTCATCGCCTTTAGCAGCATCACCGCGTCCACCGATGTGAGCCTGCTATCACCGTTCATGTCACCCCATCTCTGTCCTTCCCCCTCTGAATCGGTCCGGTAGCCATCAATGTCCGGCTCTTCATCTATTATGTGCCTCTCCGCGTACGGATAGAACCGCACCGTATTGTTGTCTGCCACCCTGAAGAACATATCTTGCATGATCCGGGCATCGCGGTTCTTGCTAAGGTTGATGCTGCGGTCGTTCTTGAGCGTTATACCACTGACACCTGCTGCTGTAGCCTCCATCACACCATATTTATCACCGGTGTGAATCTCGAGAATATCGTTATCGATCAGGAATACGTGCCTCAGTTGCACCAGATTGGAATCCGTTCCTACGATGATTGTATCAACATAGCAGGAGTAAACAACAACGTCTTCCACCCCACAAAGGTCTGCGGTGTACATATACCTCCGGTCACCGGCGGCACTTGTATCAATCATTTTGTCATCGATGTTCTTGCCGTCCTTGGATAGCGTCAACCATACCCTGACACCTTCGGGGTCGATCTGGCTGGCAGTAAGGGTGAATCCATTGCCAAGGCTCCACGCCTCTCCTTCTAACAAGGTCTTCTTAT
>RXIK01000173.1 GCA_004211975.1 Methanosarcinales archaeon
AAGAATACGAGGGCATGGTGCGCGTGATGGCAGTCATGACCGGCGTCGAATCAGCACAGATACTCGGTCAAGACACAAACATGGAACGCGTACCAATCCACAACGGACGCACCAAAGAACAAAGAAGCCCTATCGAAGTTGGACACAACAAACCACGACCGATCATCGAATACATCCGATGATCTTTTTCTCTTTTTTTGTTTTTTTTTTTTGGTGATTGCTGTTTTACAGGGTAACTTGGAATATGGGCGATTGACCGGGTGATGGGGTGACGTGATCAGGATTCCTGGCGTGGGTTTACAAGATTGCGAGGATCGTAAATGAGGTTTACACGACAAAACCCGGATATTAGTAGCGATATAGTGCGGAAGTTTCTTTCAGAGGTTTTGAAGCTTGCGAAGTGGAAGAATGAGTTGTCGGGAAGATGTTGCAGGGCAATGTATTATATCGGTACCAACCCCTGTAATCAATCGGGGGACTCAGAAATGTCCACGGCAACGATCGTAACCGAACTTCCTGTTAAGACCCTGCAAGAGATTGAATACTGGTCAGAAAGAGAGGGGACCGAGAAGTCCATCTTCCTGAACGGATTGATAGATGAGGGGTTGCACGAGTGGAAGATGTATAAAGCACTCAGTATGTACAAAGACCATCAGGTAACATTATGGAAGGCAGCCGAGATTGCAGGGGTTTCCTTATCAGAAATGCTGGCAGAGTTGCCGAAACAGAAAATAATCTTTCAATATGATATGGCGGAGTTGAGCGAGGATCTGGAATATGCCCGCGGTAAGTGATGCGAGCCCGCTTATTCTCTTTGCCAAGATCGGAAGATTGAACCTCCTCAAGCATTTATTTTCAGAGATTATTATTCCGATTCAGGTTCGAGACGAAGTTATAAAGCACGATGATACCGCTTCTTCTCTGATAACTTCAGAGATCGAAAATTAATTGATAAAAGTGAAAGAAGTGGAACTTTCACCTAAAATAAGCAACATAGGGGATAAACCAGGATTGCACAAGGGCGAAATATGTGCGCTCTCACTTGCAATACGTCCGGACATCAAGGAATTTCTTGCGGATGATAAGATGGCAAGGGTTGCTGCAAGGATGTCGGGATTGAGGAGTATCGGATGTCTGGGTGTTGTGATGCGGGCGTATGAAACCGGGATTGTCACAAGGGACGATGCAACCGAATCGGTACAACAATTGGCTAAAGCCGGGTTAGGGATCTCTCCGGAGGTGCTGGCTGAAGTGTTCACAGCTATGAAATGATAGATTACAGGTATCCACTTCCAAAGCAGGGTAAAATTGTAATGGTCGGTTGGATGTAAGAACACACGCGAAAGACGTGAAGACAAAGATTAACAACACCATTCGCGTCTCTCTCGCCTTTCTTGTTAAATTGGAAAACAAGAACGCAAAGAATAAAAATCCTTATGGTCGGCGACACGCCTTTGATTTTAAAATGGTGCCAGTTACCCTCTAATTTGAAGCGGACACGAACTTCTAATCACTGAAACAGAAATCTTCTTCCTTTCTGAAATTTATAGTCTCCGCGGCAGAAGACCCCGTTACTTGTAGCGGGGATGAATGCCGCCTTTTTGTTGGTTTTAGTCATGTTCCACTCGCTCGATGTACTTCTTAATTGTTGCGCTGCTCACTTCTCCAGCGGTTCCGATATAGTAGCTTCGTGACCATATCCGTCCTTTGCGGAATTGCCGGCGTAACTTTGGGAAACCCCTGAACAGTGATAACCCACTCCCTTTTTTCCACCTCTTTTCTAAAGAATTGCTCAGGATATTCAGCGATATCGTTTTTGAAAACCTTACGACGGTACATAGGTCAAAAAACAATATGATAGTTAGTGTGAAATACTGAACTTCTGGTTGTTTTGGCTTCCATAAGCTATATATACTCCTTTAACCGCTATAGGTATTGTGCAGAGACGGACTTTCAAATGCCGGATGTATCCAACCAAAACGCAAACAATAATACTGTTGCACTGGTTGAATGTGTGCAGGTATCTGTATAATGAGATGCTTGCAGACCGTAAGAACGCGTACGACCGGTGTGGAATCGGATTGAACTACAATCAGCAGGCTGGGCAATTGAAGTACCTGGATCTTGACCTGTACTCACAGGTTGCGCAGGATGTGCTTCGCAGACTGGACACGGCTTTTCAGAACTTTTTCAGGCGCGCGAAAAACGGCGAGACCCCCGGATACCCACGGTTTCAGGGTGAGAATCGCTATGACAGCTTCACCTACCCACAATCCGGGTTTAAAGTACTATACGACGGCAAACTAAAGCTCTCAAAGATTGGAACGATCCGGATGTTTGTGCATCGGGCAATTGTTGGGAAGATCAAGACCTGCACGATCCTGCGTGATGGCGATCAGTGGTACGCTTGTTTCAGCGTGGAAATACCAAGCGTCGAAAAGGTTGAGCCGAAATCGTCTGTTGGCATCGATCTCGGAATCAACACCCTCGCAACACTATCTGATAGCACGGTGATTGAGAACCCGAAAACCCTCGATAAGTACGACTCAAAATTGCGGAAGGCACAAAAAGACCTATCACGAAAAAAGAAAGGATCAAACAACTGGAATAAACAAAAAACCGTTCTTAAAGGAGTGTACCGCAAGGTGCGAAACGTCCGGAAGGACTACATGCACAAAGCAAGCCGGATACTCGCAGATACTTACGATCAGATTGTGTTTGAAGACTTGCAGATCAAAAACATGGTAAAAAACCATCATCTCGCAAGATCAATTCACGATGCATCCTGGAACATGCTAATCAATTTCACGACCTACAAAGCGGAAGAAGCTGGTGGAACGGTAGAACTGGTTAATCCACGGAACACATCAAAACAATGCTCTGTTTGCGGCTGCATTCAAGCGATGCCACTCTCACAAAGGACATACAGATGTCCTGACTGTGGCAGCGTCATGAATCGAGATCACAACGCCGCAATCAACATCCTGAACCGACATGTACCCACGGACTGTGGGGAATTTAAGCCTGTGAAGATGGCTGCATGAGCAACCGCTATGAAACAGGAAGCCCCGTTA
>RXIK01000174.1 GCA_004211975.1 Methanosarcinales archaeon
TCTTAGGAGTGGGATGCTGTTATAATATAGAAGTTTTGTGGTCGAAAATGTGTTTTAGATTGATACAGAAGAAATGTAGGGTGGAACGGTGGTTATGATGAGAGGAGCTAAACACGTACGTTTTTCCTAATTCTGACTTTGTTCTTATTCCAGCGAAAAAGTATCCGCTCACCTCATCATCATTTTATTTCGGACGTTTGTGTGGTGCAGCAATATCTAAACCTGATGGTGGCGTTAAGTAGGTTTGCAACGCCCGAAACCAGGGCATCCTCGCGATCCGCTTCCGAGACGTCCTCACTCCAACACCTCCGCAACACGCGTGATCTCGCTTAGATCTGGTGTGTGCCACCTCTCCAATTCTGGTTTCCTGATGTGTTCTGGCAGCAGATAGCTGAAGGCTCCTTCTGACGACTGGCTTTTGAACTTTGCTGTGGCAAGTCCTCCCTTTGCTGGCTTCACATACAGCCGCTCATAGGACTCCCTGACAATTAGCCACACCCTTCCGCCGAGCACAAAGATCTGATCGACCGGGTACTGCACGTCCCCGATTGTCTGTCTTGATGTGACATCGATGACCTCCACCACTTTGTTTGAGGGAATATTCGAGTGAATCTCGCCTTTTGCTCCAAGATCCATTAGTTTAGTTGTTGCACGCCATTTCTCCTGCCACTTCCCGATCCACTCACTCTTCACAATATGACTTAGGATGTCTCGTAGTTCGTCTTCCGAACAGAACTCTTCAAAAAGCTTCAGAATGTGGAAGTCGGTAAGCCCGCCCGGGCTGGCATAGAGTGAGGAGAAGACCTGCTGCACCACGACCGACGGATCATGCGAATAATCCACCGGTTCAACGTATCCTGCCATTGCAACGTGAAACATCCGTTCAAGCAGCATCTGTTCATCTGCAGAGCCGTACATGGCAAAGACCCGGTTCCTCGGCATACGCCTGCTCCCGCGCCCGATTCGCTGAAGCAACGACGATATGCTCCAGGGAACTTCTGCAAGCACGATGGCATCGATATCCCCGATATCAATCCCGATCTCAAGCGTCATAGTAGCCACGCAGACACCATATTGTGCGTCCTTCATGAAACTCTCGGACTCCCCGCGAATCGATCTGCTTAAACTCCCGTGGTGGACTGCAACACGATTAGAACCCCACAGATCAACACATTCCCGGGAAAACTCCTCTACTGTGGCTCGCTTATTACAAAATATGAGCAACTTCCGGATATTCTCTTTTCTCACGCAGTCATATAGTTCTTCAGCCGATTCAACCAGCGTGTAATCAATCTCTCGCTTATCAGAATCGGTGATCACCTCAAAATCTTCGAGGTATCTGCCCCCCACATCCTCCGGAGATGCAATGGTTGCAGAGAGCGCATAGACATTGAAATCCGTGGTTGAAACATGTTTAAGCCTTTTTAAAAGCAGTCTGAGCTGATCCCCTCGATATGTGTTATCGATCAAATGTATCTCATCAAGTATCACCGCTTTCACCTCTTTAAACACACTGGGATGCCTGCATATCATTGAATCGAACGATTCCGGCGTGGTGATCATGACCTCCGGAGACTTGCTCGGGTTAAACCGCGGCGTGTCACCCGTCTTTATCGATACCAAAACCCCAAGTTCATCCAGCTGCCCCCTGAGACGATCGTGCATATCATTGACCAACGCCTTCGTCGGGGATATATAGAGGATCACAATACCACCTGCGCCACACCCATCACCCCTGTCACCCTCACCGCCCCACCCCTCCTTCAAATACCGCTCGATCAACGGCGCAATCACAGCTTCAGTCTTCCCACTGGCAGTGGCAGAAACAACAATCGCATCCCTCCCGGCAAGAACCACAGGAATGGTCCGCGATTGAACCGGGAGAAGCCTGCCATACCTGCCAAAAAAAGTCATCCACGTACGCCTAAGCCTTCGCCTGTCAACATCCATCCGGCAATCCCCGGGTCGGCTTATCAGGATGAAAATGAGTGAAATCAAACGATTCCACAAAACCCCTGATGAATCTACGAGGTTCCGGAGCCAATGTTTCGACAG
The DNA here is from genome assembly GCA_004211975.1 of Methanosarcinales archaeon. Lineage (GTDB taxonomy): Archaea > Halobacteriota > Methanosarcinia > Methanosarcinales > Methanogasteraceae > Methanogaster_D. Next base: position 2,056 of record RXIK01000174.1, read on the forward strand.
GCTCGTTTGCATCCATACCCATGCAATATGCTTGCGATATCATAAACGTTATGCGCGTGGTTTAGCGTCCCCCCTCTGAAATTCCCTCTGAAATGTGCAGCAACATTGAAGTCACCATCAGAACCGCCACGATGAATTAAACAAAAAACCCCTCAACCACAACAAATGTTTGTCCTTCCATCAGCCATATGCACACCATATCCGGGTGGTTGTCATGAAAAAACATGCGAGCAAATTCTGGTGCGGTCGTGCTCGCGGTGCTGCTTGCATGTGCGGGCACGGCGGCATGAGCCGATCGGTCATGCTGTGCTGTGCTGTGCTCCGCATTCTATCTCGTAGCCCACTGCGACTGGGACGCTGCCGCAGACGTGAACCACGACAGCCGCATCACCTCCCTTGACGCCATCATGATCCTGCAGGCGGCGGCAGGCGCGATAGCATTATAATCGTGCAGATTAGAATGATAAATATGCAAACCACAATCCAAAAACCGGAAGGGATACTTATTCCAACGAGCATATTGGAGGCGGCAGGGATCAACGGAATTCCAAAAATGCATATCACAAAACATGCAATAATCCTGCAATCCACAAGCAACACCCAGCGATTTGCAGGGTGCTTGCAAAAATCCCCGCTATCAGCAGAACAACTCGATGAAGCGTATGTTATGCATCTGCTGGATGATTAATGGGCTCTCATGAAACTTGATGATTTCGATATATCTGAAAGCATATTTGTTGATGCAAATATTTTTATTTATGTATCCCAGAACGATCCAACTGCCATTCCGCAGGTCGCTATCCATTTTTCATAATTTCTACTGATAGTGGTTTTAAACATTTAAAGAATATTATTGTTATACGGTGGTGGAATAGCCCATCCAATTTCAACAGAGGAGGATTTACATGTCCATGTAAAAAATATATATTTTAATAAAGTGATTATCTTCAAAACCCCAAAATCGCAAGCATCAGCCACTATTCACCATTTGCAAAAAATAGATCTTTTTGTAAAAACAC
>RXIK01000061.1 GCA_004211975.1 Methanosarcinales archaeon
GCGTAAGATGCCTGTTGGTGACTTGTAAAAGCTGGAAAACGCGTTCTGAAACCCCCGAAAAACACTTAAAACAGCCGTGGCGTGATTGTCCGCTGAAGGGAACCGTTGAATCAGGTTCTACGTTAGAACAACGTTGGGGGATCAGTTCAGGAATTTACGCATCCCCCAAAAAACCGATCCCAAAGTTTTATCATGAATTTCTGCGAATGATAGAAGAGTGTGCGCGAATCAACTTCTCTTGATTCGTGATCCCATAACTTACGTGAAAAATAGTTTCGGCAAAGACGGCAGAATTACATAATTGTGAAATCCAAAGCATGATTGAAAAACTGAACACATCCAAGGTCACGCGATCGATCCTTGATCACGAGGCGGCACGGGTTGTCTCGCACCACGACGCAGACGGGCTCACTGCGGCGGGCGTTGTGTGCCACGCACTCATGAGACTCGGCAAGCGTTTTCATGCAACCATCATCAGCCAGCTTGACCATGGGTTTGTGGAGCGGTTGAATGAAGAGCGAGTTGGCGGCTCTGATGACGCGGATGGCACCGACGAGGACGGGATGCTCACAATCTTCTGTGACATGGGAAGCGGGCACCCGGACGTCATATCAGAGGTTAACGGGGACGTTGTTGTGATCGATCACCACACCCCGGTTGGCGATCTCTCATGTCCACATGTGAACCCGCATCTTGTGGGAATCGACGGCGCATTTGAGCTTTCCGCGTCGGGCACGGCTTATGCGGTTGCAAAGGAGCTTAGCAGTGCGAATGTTGATCTGTGCGGGCTTGCGATCGCAGGCGCAATCGGGGATAAACAGTTGATGACCGGGGCGAACGCAGACATCCTGAGTGATGGCATGCAAAACGGCATTATAACTGTTAAAAAAGGGATCCGGATTGGTGACGGAGATATTGCGGATCTGCTTGAGCGAAATATCGAGATATATCTTGATTTCACGGGGGACCGTGCGAAGGTAAATGATTTTCTTAAGGAAATCGGGGTGAACGGCAGACTTAGTGAACTTGCGGATCCGGAGCTCCGAAAACTTGCAACCGCGCTCACACTAAGGCTACTTGCAAGGGGCAGCCCTGATGTCATCGAAACAATCATCGGCGACGTATATCTGTTGAACCGCGAGGTGATCCGGAACGTTGATGACTTTGTCTCTGCTCTTCATGCGTGTGCCCGGCTAAATGAGACCGGGCTTGCACTCACGCTCTGCCTGCGTGACCAAGCAGGCGTCTCTCATGCCACAACAGCATCTATTGACTACCAGAGCGCCCTTGTAAATGACGTGCAGCTTGCTCGTCCCGACATCATGCACACAGATCATATCACATACATCAGGCTCCAGGATGCTGAAGCAACAGGCATCATTGCAAGCACGGTCACCCGGTTCCTGCATCCGGACAACCCGTGCATCGTGTTAAACGAGAGTGATGACCGGATCAAGATATCGGCGAGAGGCACAAAAAGCCTGATTGCTCGCGGTCTTGATCTTGCAGAGGTGCTGCGGGTGGCAGCCGAAGCTGCGGGTGGCAGGGGTGGCGGGCACAACATCGCGTCCGGAGCGGCAATTCCGAAGGCGGATGATGCGGCAGACACGTTTCTTGCAACCGCGGACTCGCTTGTTGGCAAGCAACTGGGACAACTGGGGAGACAAAAGAGAAGTTAAAAAGGTAACTGTGAGTAATTGGAGTTGTAACTACTATGATCCTATCGAAGAACGAAATTACCGAACTGATGCGCATGAATCCTCCGCTTGTCGAGGATATGATCGATCCCGAGACCCAGATACAGGTGAACGGCTGCGAGCTTACTGTTGACCGTATTTTTAAGTTTACGGGTAGGGGATCGATTGCATTTGGGAATAGTGAGCGGGTGCTCTCCGAATGCACCGAAATATTGTTTGATGATGATGATGATGATGGCTGGATTAATTTGGCTGCGGGAAGCTACAAAATCATCTCAAGAGAAATTGTTCACATCCCAAAAGACATAATCGCGATCGCAAGACCGAGATCAAGCCTCTTACGGTGCGGTGCAAGCGTGGAGACTGCGGTATGGGATGCGGGTTACGAGGGCAGAAGCGAGTGTTTGCTTATTGTGTTTAATGAGCAGGGATTCAGGATTAAGAAGGGAGCACGTGTCATTCAGCTACTGCTTATAGGGCTTAAAAGCGAGACAGAAGGGTATCGCGGAGCGTACCAGGGATACATGGGATGATGGCTGTGGGGAGTATAATCAGTTAATTTTAGTATTATGCCTGATAACACCCAAACTCTTGCGGGGTGTAATTTCATGGACCGGCATAGCGAAAGAACCAGAATCCCATATCGATCTTCAAGAAACATCAGGGCGTCCCCCATTGCACTTAACCACCACAACCATGATGCATCAGCGATTTTGGGTTGGCAGTCCCGGCGACGTGGGGGTCGTGGGGGCGGGTCATGAGTGTCCACAGTATGATACTGACTTTTATTGTAATCGTCGTGTGCGTGACCGGTGCGAGCGCTGGCACAGCAAACACAGTCACTATAAAGGACGTGACACTGCAACCCGGCGCTACACAGGAGGTCCCGATACGACTGCTCGGCTCAACCGGCGTGAGTGGAGTTAGGGTAACACTCACATTTTCAACGTCGATAGTTAATGTGACAAATGTGGTTGCAGGCAACTTTACTATGTTCACTTTCGATTACGCGGGCGTGAATAACGGAGTCCTGAAAGTCACAACTATGAAATCCGGATCGGGGCTGACGGGTGACCTGATCCTCGCCACAATCACGCTTGGTGCGGTTGGGGATGGTGGATCCGGTGAACTGGGACTACAGGCTAACCTGACCGACCAGAGCGGAAATGCCGTGACGTCGAGTGTGGATGGTGGCACGCTCACAGTCGGCACCGGTGCCGCCATACTAACATCGCCATTGACATCATCACCATCACCATCACCGTCGCCAACCGCGATCTCGAGCGCAACAACAACAACCACAACCACCACGAATACTGCTGCACCAGCGGCATCAACCACCAGGTCAGCAACCACACAGACAACAACCACACCAGTGACCAGCAGCAATGAAACAACGCCAGATGCACCAGTGAAAAATAAACTCTCAGGATTTAAAGGCATTGTTACAGTTGCAGGACTGTTTGCAGCCACTTATGTGGTGATGCGGCGAAGACAGAGACGATGATCATGATATTAAACAATATGCACGCCACACTAAAAAAACAGACTCTTCACTGTTTTGTATGTGTAATTTCCAATCACCCACCTATAATAGCAAAGAGCATTTCTTCTCTTGCCCCGGTGACTGACACACAATTGAACCGCCCGGTAAAAACACCAATGAAACGCTCCGGGTAGCACCCCCACATACCAACCACCACGTCCCAAGAAACCTGGCTACAACACAATGCACAGAACACGTTTAAGCTATGCGATCATAGATACATCATAAACCAAAGGATGGAGGTACCATATTGAAAATTCTTGTAAGTGATCCGCTTGCGGAAGATGGTTTGCAGATTCTCAGGTCCGAGCATGAGGTTGACGTACTCACAGGTCTTGCGCCGCAGGAACTGGCAGACATCATAGCCGAGTACGATGCTCTTGCGATCAGAAGCGGAACAAAAGTGACAGAGGAGATCATCGAGGCAGCAGACCGCCTTAAGATCATTGGCAGAGCGGGAGTTGGCGTGGATAACATCGATATAGCCGCAGCAACAAGAAAAGGCATCATTGTTGCGAACACGCCGGAGGGAAACACGATTTCAGCGGCGGAGCACACGATTGCAATGATGTTTGCGATGACGCGGAATATCCCGCAGGCAAACGCCTCAATGAAAGCAAACGAGTGGAACCGCAAGCAATTTATGGGCAGCGAGATCAGGGAGAAGGTTCTTGGTGTTGTTGGGCTTGGCAGAGTTGGTATTGAGGTTGCGAAACGTGTGCAGGGAATGGAAATGAAAATCATTGCTTATGATCCGTTTATACCAGCACAGCGTGCAAAAGAACTCGGAATTGAGCTAACCGACCTTGACACGGTGTTAAAGAAGGCTGACTACATCACTGTGCATACGCCACTTACCAGCGAGACAAAGGACCTGATTGATGATGCCAAGTTCGGGATCATGAAGCCAGGTGTCAGGATCGTTAACTGCGCACGGGGCGGGATTATCAACGAAGACGCGCTTGCACGTGCTGTTAGCGATGGAAAAGTCGCTGGCGCAGCGCTTGACGTCTTTGTGAACGAACCACCAACAGGAAGCCCACTACTCGCACTTGATCAGGTGATCGTCACGCCACACCTTGGAGCGTCCACCGCCGAAGCACAGGTTGCAGTGGCAGTCGATGTTGCAAAGCAGATCCTTACCGCCCTTCGCGGCGAATCTGTTAAGAGTGCGATCAACCTGCCATCCATCAGACCTGATGTCATGTCGGTTGTGTCGCCGTACATCAGTATCGCCGAGACACTCGGGGGGATATGCACCCAGCTGGCTGGCAGCTTTGATGCAATCGAAATCGGATACGCAGGCGAAATATTTGATGATGTGCGAATGATCACGCTCGCCGCACTAAAAGGCGTGCTTGCACCCTCAATGGGTCCAACCGTCAACTATGTGAATGCGCCCGAGATTGCGAAGGGACGGAAGATCAAGGTCAAAGAGAGTAAATCTGCTGAAGCCGAGGAAACACCAGCGATAACGATCAGTCTTACCGGAAGCAGCGGGACAAGATCAGTGACCGGCACACTCATCGGAGATCACATAAGAATTCTTGAAGTTGATGGATGCCATGTTGATATTACACCATCAAAATACCTGATCGTCTCACGTCACCGGAACCAGCCGAATATCATTGGTCCATGTTGCATGATTCTTGGCAGGGAACAGATCAACATATCAGGGATGCAGGTCAGCGAAGCCGGGGCAGACGACGCCTCGATCATGATCCTGGATGTTGACTCAGAGGTCTCTGACACCCTACTTGGTGATATCCGGGCGGTTGACGGGGTTCTTGATGCCGAACTGATCCGTTTATGATCCAATCACGATTGTGGCTAAGATAACGAAGGTACACACGGGCACAAGTGCAAACATAACCATGGACATGAGAAAACGCGTGTATTATCGCTTTCCACAGCGTGGGCTGCATTTCGAGCAGAAATACCGGTATTATGAGGACCTCCCATACCTGGTGCGGACGATGGCAGGAATGGATGGTAAATACGGGATGTTCTCGACCGAATCACCCAACCAGAGAGGGCACAGCATCCAGGCAAAGCGCGACATCGAGGTCTACATCGTCGAGAACAACCTTGACTTTGTGCGCCTGACCCTGGACACGGTAGAAGAGATTCTTGAGGGCGTCGAGAGCGCGGGCATGATTGATTTCAAGATATCGTTGAAATACAGCTATCTTGACGGGAAATACAACCGGATTGCGTTTGCAGGTGACGACTACCTGGCGCGGGTGAATCTGGACGGCGATCTGATCACGCTCAAGGTTCATGTTGATGCAGGTCAAGGGAGAACCGAGTGCGGACGCGTGGCAGACACGATCGTGGAGGAACTGCGACGGGGATCAATATGACGCTTAAACAGGTCGTTACTTATGTTTTCAGAAGGAAAGGCGGTGTCATACCAATCAGCGAGTTTGTGTTTGCACTCTCGCTTGACCTGAAATGGTTTTCACCGGATCAGGCAGAATCGGTGCTGAAGAGTGCGGAGAAGAACGAACTCGTGAAGATCACCGAGGATCTGGTGGAACCGCTCTTCGATATAGGAGCCATAGAAGTTCCGATTGATTTTAGACCTGACCAGAGCATACTTGAAGAGAAAACCTTAACAATCTTTGATCAGGTGGTTGAGCGGCTCTCCACGGTTAAAAGCAAGCCCGAGATCATACGCATGATCAATGAAGAGCAGGAGTGCTTGCGCATCGTTGAGCCAGATGCCGTCGCGCTACTGATCGCAAGAAAACTCGGTGTTGATGTTGCTGACCTGATCGATGGCGCATACCAGCAGCTGATACGCTGAAACCTCGATTTTCCGGAAGCTCCATGGTCTATGGTGGCTCAAGCACGGTAGCTACCATATTTAGATTTGTGTTATTTGTTCAGTCATTAAATTCATGGTAAAAACCACATATAATCAGATCAAACTCTCAATAAACTCCTTAAAACCAATAGTAGAGCGAGTTTTGGTGGATAACCAGTATAACTGGTCGTTTGAACGCGTTCACGCGAGATATTGGGGAACCGTTTTTTTATGTGAGTATCGCTGCCACCACCTTGCGCATCCAGGAGTAACGTGTTGGCAGATGGTTTCGCAGGATGTGGCACTCTTGGTTCACAGGTTTTGGGATGGCAAGGACGCGCCCGCAGACTACCGTTGCAGTAAGCACCTTTAAGGATAAAGAGACTTGAGTATACTCACCAATTAATCGATTGTTGCTTAAAGACCAAGGATGTTGATAAAACATGGGAACACCAAAGAAAAAGAAACGCGCAAAAATGAGAAAGCACAAACTTAAGAAACTCAGAAAGAGCATGCGCCACAAGCGATAACACCCCCACATATATTGCCATATATGAATATGAACTCATTCCCGGATGCCGTTATAGGGCGATCTGCAAGTGTTCTTGTAAAAGCGCAGGACCCAACCGACCAGCGATATGGTGGCATACCGGAAGAGCGACCGATCGAGGAGCTGTTTAATCGAGGCGGAATCAATCTCGATAAATCGTACGGTCCAACCAGCCACGAGGTGGCGTCATGGGTCAAAAAGATACTGAACATCCCCCGTGCAGGACACAGCGGGACGCTTGACCCAAAGGTCACAGGTGTGCTCCCGATCCTGCTTGGAAACGCCACAAAGGTCGTGAAAGCGCTGCTTCTTGCTCCAAAGGAGTATGTGTGCCTCATGCACCTGCACCACCCGGTTCCCGAGGAACGGGTCAGAGAGGTGTGCGCAGAGTTCACAGGACGCATCTACCAGCGCCCGCCAGTCAAGTCCGCGGTCAAACGAAATCTCAGGGTGCGAACCGTTTATTATCTCCGAATCGAAGAGATTGTTGGTGAAGACGTGCTCTTCACAGTCGGCTGCGAAGCCGGCACCTACATCCGCAAACTGTGCCATGACATCGGCATCGCTCTTGGTGTTGGTGCGCACGAGGCAGAACTGCGCAGGACAAAAGCAGGTCCGTTTGATGAAAGCAATCTGGTCTCGCTGCACGACCTCCGTGATGCTTATGTCATCTGGAAGGAAAATGGAGATGAAACCGCGATACGGAGCATGATATTTCCGGTTGAACGAGCGCTCATACATCTGCCGCAGGTCACGATCCGCGATCGCGCGGTGGATGCAATATGTCATGGTGCGTCGCTTGCCGCACCCGGGCTGCTGACAATGTCAAAAGGCATCGGAAGCGGCGATACGGTAGCGGTGTACACCCAGCAGGGCGAGGTGGTCTCGCTTGGCATCGCACGCATGTCTGATAAAGAGATGCTTCGTGCGAAGACCGGTATTGCGGTGCAGACATCAAGAGTGATCATGAAAACGGGCACATACCCGAAAGGTTGGATCACAAAGCCGAGGTAGTCTAGCGGTAAGGCGCACGCCTGGAACGATAGAATTGCCTTGAAAGCGTGTGGGTAATAACGCCCTCGTGAGTTCGAATCTCACCCTCGGCGTCGTGTACATACGATAAACGTTCAGATGCTCTTAAGTTAAACCGTCAAACCCGGAGCCCGACAACCCCATGAAAATTATGGTTGCAGAGTATGCGGTCGCAACCGGCGACCCCGAGATCATCGGTGAAGGGTGCGCCATGCTCGCATCGCTTGCAAACAGTTTCGATGCGTCCGGGCACCATGCATATTATCCTGCCGCGCATCCGGTTACCGGAATCAGGGGGGATGCATTTGAATGCAACGATTTTGAGCAGTCGATCGAGGAGATCGCGCGGACGTGTGATGCGGGCATCGTGATCGCGCCGGACGAGCTTCTCGCAGGTCTGACCCGGATTGTGGAGGAGAACACGGTTAATCTCGGCTGTCCGAGTGAATCAGTCCGGAAATGCGCCGACAAACTCGTGTGCTCAGAGATCCTGTCAGATAACGGGATCGCGGTCCCGGGAACAGCGGACGATGCAGAGAGGTACGTGATCAAACCAAGGTGGGGCTGTGCTTCGGACGGGATCTCGGTCGTGCCTGCGAAGGTGGACCCCGGAAATAGTTTTGTTGTGAATGAGTTTGTGGAAGGAGAGCATCTGAGCGCAAGCATGATCCTTGGTGAAACAACGCTCCCGCTCACTGTGAATAAGCAGATCATTGAGACCGGGGCAGAGATCGGATATGACGGGGGGATCGTGCCATATTACACGCCCCGGTGGGACGAGATCATGGGTGTAGCTGCTGATGCGGCGCGTGTGCTCGGGTGCAAGGGTTATGTCGGGCTTGATATCGTGGCAGGCGACCAGTTGTACGTGGTAGACGTGAACCCAAGACCAACAACATCAATACTTGGAATTGTGCGGGTTCTTGATCAGGAGATTGGGGATCTGCTCATCAGAGCGAGGTTTGGCGGACTTCCGGACGCGATTGGGCTCACAGGATCGTTTTCGTTCACAAAATCGGATCTGGATATGATATTAAATGGTTTTAATGCTTGAAATGATTATGTTTGACGTGAAAGATACCAGGGGTGGGTGGGCAATCAGCAATAAGGGGCGCCCGGGTGGACTCCAGGCAACCATAACCAGAGACGGATAGTATGTGTTTGGCAGATGCAAAAACCCACATGATTTCACGAGATTGACACAATACGATGGTGGCGCACACGAGCTATTGACAATATGTTTGCAGGTTATATCTTGCCACCCCATACTTTCATAGAAATTTGTGGGGTCTTGTGGTTGTTCAAACACGGCACCACGAAACATAAGATGACTTAAAGAAATCAGATGGCTAATATCATATTGTATCACGACACAGTTTATTAAAATCCCGTAAAAAGGGAGGCAATCAGCACGTGAGTTATGGGATAATCTGATTTATGATCGCACACATCAACGGAACCCTGAGTACCAAAGCCCCTGCCCGCGCAATACTTGATGTTGGCGGCATCGGGTATGAGTTACAGATCCCCGCGTCCACATACGTCGTGCTGCCCGAGATCGAGGGGCGAGTGCGGCTGCACACACACCTTCATGTGCGGGAGGATGCACTTCTGCTGTATGGGTTTGCAAGCACTGGAGAGCTTGAGTTTTTCAGGTTGTTGCTCAGCGTATCAAGAATTGGGCCGGGCGTTGCTCTGAACATATTATCCGGCATAGCATATAATGAATTTAAATCTGCGGTGTACAGCGAAGACTTAGGAGTGCTGAGCAGCATCCCCGGTATCGGGACAAAAACCGCGAAACGCCTCATTCTCGAATTAAAAGACAAACTAACAGAAATACCAGCAGAAACCGGGCAGCCACCAGATCTTGCAAGCTCTGCGATCGCGGGCATGATCTCGCTCGGATACACGAAAGCCACGGCAGAGGCGGCTGTGCACAGTGCGCTACGGTCAGAACATGCCCAAGGGGTTGATGTGGGCGAACTGATCAAAGCAGCACTTAAAAATGTGTAGCTGGTGACTTCCCCCGCTACAAATAACGGGGCTTCCCGTTTCATAGCGATTACTCATGCAGCGTAACTACTCAGGTACCTAAAACCACTATCAAGGGACTTCGCTATGCAGGAACCATCCGGGATGTAGTGAATACTATAACCAAACCGGGAATTTAACCGCAGAGTGCGCAGAGGGACGC
>RXIK01000062.1 GCA_004211975.1 Methanosarcinales archaeon
GACTCTTTTCATCAGTTATTTATTAGATAGCTCAAGTATATAAAGCTTGTGGTGATTCAGATCGTGAATATGATAAAAGTGACGATTCGGATTCGGCGGTGCGACCTACAAATGAGGTTGTTGCCTATTGGTTTCTAAAACGTGAGTAGTTACGATTTATCGTAAAGCCGACCGCTATCAGTCGGCATTTTTGTCCCAGAGCCTCCCTGATTTTTCACATTATAATCCCATTTCCAAAGTATCCAAAAGCTCCTTAGCACAATGATAACGGGAGTTGCAAGGTGAACGAAAGCCGATCGCATGAGATTATTGTTTTCTTATTATTTTCACATTTGGAAAAGTGTTTTTCATCCCCATTTCCCATTCTCCATACCTACGCTCATAAACCTCTATTTCAAAAAGGACAACAATCAGTTCTTCGAAATGTTGACAATATCTCATACATTTATCAGCAATCGTCCTTAAATCTGCGGTTCTCGTCGGTCCTTTTATTTCGATTGCTACATTTCCAACAACAATATCAGGCCTAGATGAACCTTTTTGCTGTTCAATATCTGCATTAGGAAATTTTGATTTAAGACAACCTATTAATTCAAGCTGATATGGGAATTCATTATGATGGTTTCGGGATTGTTTGAAATTCTCTATTTCACCAATTATTTGATTGACTATTTTTTCTTTTTCTTTCGCTTTTTCGTCTTTTTTTTCCCACTTTTCTACCACATTTGGTTCCCCCCATCTTTCATATCCAAATCTGTCCACAAATTTAACAAAGCCTTTTGCTTTCTGTTCCTCTTCATAAACTCGTTTCTCTGCTTCTAGTTTCTCCTTATAAGCTATCTCTTCTGCTATTTGCTTCTCTTCATAAGCTTGTTCTTCTGCTTCTTTTTTTGTTTCGTATTTCCAATACAAAATATATCCTACTATTGCCAGGGCTATTATGCTAATGGAAATGGTAATTATTGTTGTGATGTTTTGGTTTACCCATTCAATAAAAGGTTTGATTACAAATACCCACACGAGGGAAACAAAGATTAGAAGGGCGATCGTTTTTTGTGCCCAAGGTGGCAAATCACCGAAATCAAATTCTGGTTCGCTGTGACGCGGTGGTTTCCTTTTTCTTCTGCTACTGTTAGTAGATGAAGACTTATATTTTTTATCCTTTGTTTTAGTCATAGTATATTATACTTTTACATCTTTTAAACAATTTTCTAAAATCGATTTCCAAAAGTGTGCGAGACAAAGAGTTGCAACTAATTTCAGTATACCCAAACCCCTGTTCACATATCCTTCCGACTTAATGACATATCGGAAGTAAACTTCAGAAAAGCCCTCTTCTATTATAGACACACACCCTCTCATTCTTGTCACCCACATTAACAATTAGCTCCAAAGAGCTTTTAATCTTTCTGCTGGACTTTCATAGTTACATGAATTTACCACCTTTGGCTAAGTGTGTACATATCTTCAGCCGCGTTCCACTCAAATCAGCTCCGCGATCACTCCGTAAACTTCCGATATGCTCAGAACGATAACTAAACTCCGCGCCGCCTTCTATCACTCATCCTACTATCCCACCCCACAATCCGCCCACACTCACGCTAATCTCCCGACCTCCAGCCCGCTAATGCCCCCGAATTCATTTGGGGGTGGCACAGATGGGGCTTAGAGGCGGTGTCATAAGACTATGTGCCGGTCGGTGTGGGCTCGCGCGGTCGGAAGATGCTATAACAGGTCGATCTGTATTGGAACATGGATCGCGGGACTGCCGCGGTTTGGATGCGCACTTGGTATCACAGGAGTTGACCGCCACGAAGAGATGACAACCCATGCATGTGCAAAATTCAAAACCCAACCATTAATAACCCCGAACCAAAACATAAAAACCAGGTGATATTAGATGGCTAAAGTAATAGTATTCCACTACACAGACGAAGTTTGACTCCGAACTCGAAAAACAGCCTGATGTCACGTTCAACGGGACATTTGTTGATGATTCTGGCAGGGGAATCTGCGACTGTGACGCGCCCAGTGCTGAGGTGGTCAGCGGTATCATAGAAGCGGTGATTGGCGTGTCGCTCGCTGGTGGTGTGGTGGTTGTGAAGCCAGGTTCTGTGAAAGGGCATGATTGCGGACGGGTGGGCGAAACCGGTGCAAGTGTGAATTTTGGCATGAGCGTCCGTCAACGGGATCGCATCTGAAAAAGAATATGTTTTAGGTGCATTTCGAGCATTAATGAAGCATTGCAGAGAAAAGAAATGATTGTTGTTGGGTTAGCGGCTATCTTGATATTTCTCAAAAACACATATAATGGACTGAAGAATATACTCAGGAGGATATTAAAATTTGCGGGAATCGCCACCCATGCATCGCATTACAGCGATATCCACACAAAAGTTATCATAACAGACGATATGGCGTTCACCTCCAGCCAACCTCAAAAAAGTCAGATAGATCCGCTGATGCCCATCATCCAAAAAAAGCTCGTACCCCCCAACCTTGTGAGGGGGGTGTTTTTCACTTGATTGTCGGTGTGGAAATTCCGGGGGTGTTCACGCTACTTTTTTGATTGCGAGAACTGAGCTGTGAACTTTTCTCGCGATTGTTTCTGGCGCGGTTTTGTGCATGAGTCGTTTTAGCACGCTTTCGTTTTTTGAGCCCATGACGAGCAGGTCGTATCGTTGTTGTCTGGTGAGTCTCGCGATTTCGTCGCTTTGTTTGCCGACCAGAACTTGTGAGTTTGCCGTGACTCCTCGGTCACGCGCGATATCTGCGATGGAGTCTGCGAGCGCCTGTCCTCGTGTTAGTCGGTTCTCTTTCATTTTGGTGAGTAGTGTGTCGGAGGTTTTAACGGTTTCTCCCAGTCTTCTGCGTTGTCTTCCGGTTCCTGATGATTTGGCAGCTTCTGGTAGGTAGACGACTCGTTCTGTGACGAGTCCTTCTTCGAGGTCCACGACTTGGACCGCGGTTAGTTCGGCGTTGTAGCCGTCAGCAACCTTTGTGGCGCATTCGGCGATGTTGACCGGGCTGTCTGCTGAGACAAGGATCTTTTTGTAGTCTCTCATGTCGTGGTCAAGGTCTTTTACCATGAGCAGGTTGTATTTTGAGATGTTGAGTAGTCCGGCTGCGCGATCGCTTAGTCCTTGTCCGGTTGTTGCGCCGCGCGTACCTGTTATCAGCATGTTCGGGTTGATGTCTCGCGCGATCTTCATGATGTCTTTTGGCTGGTCGGTTGTTGCCTTCTGTCGCACATCAGCGATCTCGACGCCGTGGTCTGATGCCATGTTGCTGATTCTTGTGAGTCTATCCTGGAATAGGTGTCGTGCAGCTTCGGTTTTGCGGCTGGAGTCAAACCAGCGTGTGTTCCGGATTTCGGTTGCCACAAGCTCGGCATCCAGGTGTTCTGCCATTGATATGGCGTGTACGGTGGTGGCATCCAGGTCAGATGCACCGTCGACCAGCAGTTGGAATTTTCGTGTCATTTTTCTTGCACCTCGTATGTGATCGTTTCTATGTGTTTTTGTTGGGTTCTGTTCGAAAGCTGTTTTGCGCGACCCGCATCTTTTTTGGGTTGGTTCGCGCAAACGCCTGGCATCTCACGATTAACATTCTGTAATGTCATCAGTATATACTCGATTGATACTAAAAATTGGGAAAGTGTCTTTTAGAGAACAATGCGTGCCAAAAACCACACATAACAGTTGACACGTTGGTACCGGGTGCCCGATGCGTGTGGATGTTGCCGGGCTGCTGCACACTTCTCGTGAAATAATGGGTTTTATGCCCACTTCTCGTAATGTGTTATATATCATAGATAATGTGATATCCAAAAGACTTTTTATATTGCAAACCACATTCAGGTTATTCATGGTACTCAGAAAACACATCGCGCTTGAGGATGAACACCTGCGGAAGATAGAGCCGCTCCTCGAAAAACATAAGGGTAACCTCAGTGCTGCGATACGGGATGCCATTGATTTAACTGATGTTGCGTTGCAGTATTATGGTAGTGTTAAGGATGCCACGTTCCTGATTGCAACGCTCCGGGAGATCAGGGAGGACGATCTTTGATTATATGCTCACCCAGACAAAAGACCTTGTCATTGAAAAGGAGGTTCTGGATCATGTTTTTGATCCTTCGGAGGTTGAAACTATCTCGGAATTTGAGGAAGCGCTGCGAAATCTGTGCACTGGTCTGTACTGGGACGCTCTTATCAGCATAACTCCTGATGATGACCTGCACCCATCGAGTGTCCATGCAGAGATCAAGGGGATCGACCATGATAAGCGGCAGTTTCTTGCAGGGATCATTGGGTCCTATCTAACGTCCTTTTTGCTTGGGATCACAGAGATGCGTTCGCATCTTGACACGCTCAAGATCGATTTTAATCGGAAAGCAAGCTCGAATGAAGCTTATAACAATCTTCTGAAGAATGTTGGTTGTATGCAGGAGACGGTTAAGGAACTGCATGCAAAGCCCGCGTTCTGGAGATCATTGATTCATGAGTACAGCGCGGCAAACTATGAGATTGTTGCGTTGCACCGGAAGTTTTATGAGGATCTTCTGATTGGTAAGACGCCGCGGGCGATCATGACGTCAGAATGCCTCTGTGCAAAGCTCTCTTTGGATGTGCCGCTGCAGGAGGTGCTCTATGACTTAAAGCATGTTGCTGAGACCTCGCGTATCGTTAACCGTATGGACATTGATGGTGAGGATATAACGGTACACCATGGCTACCGGACGATGCGGGCTGTTGAGATACTGAAGAACATACTTCTGTGCATGCTTGAGTCGGCAGGGCTCAATTATGATTTTCATCTGACCAGCAACGTGATCGCATTGAAGCACCGTCCAGAGGTTGAGGTGAAGATAATTGAGCTGCTTGAGCATGTTGGGGTCAAAGACATCTTTGATGAGCCGCTGCGCGATCTTGTAACGTTTCTGAGAGAACATGGGATTGATTCTGACCGGCACACGCGGGTTTTTGGGCGACGAGTGGGGCGGCGTGTCGTATCTGAATATGAGAAGCAGTATGGTACGATGTGGACTGCGGATAAGTTTCGGGATGCGCTCGTGAGAATTGACCGGATACCGGGGCGTGAGTCCGCGTGGGATGTGAGTGGCAGCACAGCCCACTACACTGTGTACAAGTGCCCACTTGCCAATGATACTGATGCGTGCCACGTCTGCCGGGGGATATTTCGGGGTGCGATGCACTGTGCATTTAAGGGAATGGCAGAACTTGAGGTCCGGAAGCTTCTGAGCCATGGTGATGAGTACTGTGAGGTCTATGTGCACGAGATCGGGTAAACACGTGATCAGTCCACCTTGATTCTGAACACCTCTTTCGCCCGCCGACACCATCCCCTGATCATCTGCGCAGCAAAGATCTTGATTGGGGTGCGTTTTCCATAAACCCGGGTTTTTCCATCGCGGATCGCTTCAAGCACAGCTTGTTGGCTGCGTTCTGCCGTGATCTCGGTCACAGCATATCCAATCATCATCACGGCATGTGCATCGCTGCCTGACACCGCGGGGATCCCCATTGCAAGCGCCATCCGCTCGGCTTTCCTGTTTGCCTCTCCTGTGATGAATCGTGAGTTGAATATTTCGACTGCGTCCACGTTTAAGTCTGAGAAATCCCCGATGCCGTGGCTTAACCGCTTGAACGGATGCGGTACCACCACGATGCCGCCAAGCTCGCGTATGCGTGTAATCGTCTCATCTGGCGTTTGTTTTGGGGGAATGTCCTCCCGCACCCCGAGAGCGATGATGTGCCCCTTTGTTGTTGTTATCTCTATTCCGGGAATCACGATCAGCGGGAGATTAAGTTCCTTTGCGCGCTGTTCTCCGATGACTCCTCCCTTTGTTGTGTCGTGGTCGCAGATCGCAATGCCGTCAAGACCGATGTCAACAGCATGTTTCAGTATTGAATCGATCGGCGACCAGCTGTCCCTGGAATATGTTGAGTGGACGTGGAGATCAAAGCGCATGATGATCATTTCGATGTGTGCGAAAGTATAAGCGCATGTCGGTTGTGCGGGCAGGATCCGGGTTGTGCCATGTTGCCGCCAGCATCAGGGTCTGCTTGTTCCCTGGCACTGTGCGAGAAGCATCTTGACGTTCTCCTGACCTATTTGATCTTGCAGAACCACAAACATGTATTCACGATTATCCTGAAGGGTCACGCGTGTGATCAATAGGTCATGTGTGCGCTGTAGACTTGTGAGTCTTTCCGCATGAAACGGGACACATGCAACGTCCACTATCCTGTTTTGCACGGCACCTATGCTGGCGGTTGCACCTGCATGGATCCCCCGCACACGAAATGGCAGCATCTCTGTGAGCATGTCCACGATACCTGCTGGTGTTCCCGCAATCACAAAATCGGATGTGTGCTCATCGTCAAATAGCACGACCTCGACTTGGTCGCCTGATTCCATAATCTCGATGTCAGGAATGATCTCAATGAAGCCATCAGCTGATGCGAGTGTTGTGATCGCGCCAGAACCCCTCTGCACCGGAAACGCATGATCCCGAACGAGCGCAACTGGCAGGAGCTGGTGTCGCCCGGCAGATTTGACGCGTGTCCCGAGTACAGCTGGCTGTCGCTTCACTATGGTTTCATAGCCAAGAACGTCGCGTATTCTTGGTGCTACCATGTAATGGAACATGCTTAGTGCGGATGTTGGAAATCCCGGGAGCCCAATAACTGGTTTCTTCATTTTCGCTATTATCATTGGCTTTCCCGGCTTGATATTAATCCCGTGTGCGAGAATCTCACCATGTTCTCTTAGAATGTGGGGCATAATGTCTCCGGATCCGGCGGACGTGCTGCCTGATGTGAGAACCAGGTCGCACTGTGAAATCGCTTTTTCGAGGATTTCCTTTGTTTTTTCCGGGTCGTCCGAAACGATCCCGTACATGACCGGGGATGCGCCGCATTCGCGCACGGCAGCACAGATCGTATGCGAGTTCACATCATGCACCTGCCCTGCCTGCAGTGGCTCATTGATCGGCACAAGTTCGGTTCCGGTTGAGATGATCCCGACGCTCAGTGTGGATACGCGGACCTCATGGCGCCCGATGGCGGCGAGAACCCCTATTTCCCGCGACCCAAGTTGTGTGCCCCGCGGTAGCACCCGGTGTCCCTGTTTGATGTCTGCGCCCGCCCGCATCACGTTTTCTCCGGCGTGGACTGCCCGCCCGATCCATACGGAAGATTCAGAAGACTCCCTGGATTCGGGCGGTTCGGAAGATGTGGAAGGTGTGGAAGCGCCTGTTTGCTCGGTGTATTCAACCATCACAACCGCATCCGCACCATCAGGAAGCATTGCGCCTGTTGCAATCTCAACAGTGACCCCTGCGGTGATGGAAAGCGCGGGAACGTGCCCGGCATGGATGACGCCCTTGTTTGTAAGCTGCACCGGTGCATCCTCCCGTGCCGTGTATGTGTCTGCTGCGCGCACAGCATAACCGTCCATATCCGCCCGGTCAAACGACGGTACATCGATCGCAGCAACCACGTCCTCTGCAAGTATGCGACGATACGCCTGATCAAGTGGCACGACCTCAGTGCGACTGTGCATGATTGATCTAAGGATTTGCTCCGCGCTTTCAATGGATATCAGTTCGTGAAATTCATTTCGTTTCATATTATACATTGTAAATCGACCGGAGTGTTTTAAGGTTATCTTGGGGGTGGGGTAGCTCAGCCTTGCCTGAGACCAATGTTATATGAAGCAGTGTTTGGTTAAGCACACCATCAATCCATCCACCAACCTTGCACCGGTTTCCACGTGAACGACCATCATCTTCTTGTGTTGATCTGAGACTTTTTATTATTTTCTGGTTAACCGGGGTGTCTTGTGTAAGTACAACTGATAGAATTGAGCGCTATCGATCTGAAAAGTCATTTATATTGTTAATCTGTGAAATCAGTGTTAATCTGTGGCTAAAAGTTTTATTTGCCACAGATTAACACCGATTCCACTGATTTCGGAAGTTATATCATGCCACTGTTTGCAGGATTGGCATCATGTTGTTCAACCGACCAGAACAAATTAAAAAGTCTCTGATCTTGTGGGAACCTGTGTAATGTTAGCGGTAGCTAATCTTGCATCGAAAATAATGCGTGAGCCTGTGGGGGCAGCCTTCCTGAACCAAACCTTTATCCAACCGCTGCCTAAGAAGAGACATTATGGGTTCGGATATCGGCGATCTGTTCGAGAGTAGAGAGACCGAACTAGGACAATTGCGCGGTCAAACCATTGCGATTGATGCATACAACATAATATATCAGTTTTTAAGCAGTATAAGGCAGCGAGATGGCACGCCGCTCAAAGACTCACATGGAAGAGTGACCTCACACCTGTCCGGGTTGCTATACCGGACAACAAACCTTGTTGAGGAAGGTCTGAAGCTTGTTTTTGTTTTTGATGGAGTTCCTCCTGATTTTAAGGCAGCAACAATTGAAAAGCGTGTGGAAATACGAAACACCGCTGATAGACAGTGGAAGGAGGCGCTTGCTGTTGGTAGCGAGGATGCATTCAAGTATGCGCAAGCATCGTCCAGACTTACGCCTGATATGGTTGAGGATGCAAAGCTGCTGCTTGCATCAATGGGTATTCCGGTGGTTCAGGCGGCAAGTGAGGGTGAGGCGCAGGCAGCACACATGGCAAAATCGGGTGATGTTCGGCTTGTCGGGTCGCAGGATTATGATTCACTGCTCTTCGGCGCTCCGGAGGTAGTACGAAACCTTACAATTGGCGGGCGGAGAAAGCTTCCGAAGAAGAATGTCTATGTGGAGGTGAAGCCAGAGGTCATTGAACTGCAACAGAACCTTGATCGGCTTAATATCACGCGTGAGCAGTTGATCGACATCAGTATCCTTGTGGGCACCGATTACGATCCTGGAATCCATGGTATCGGGGCAAAGAAGGCGTTGCAGTTGATATACCGGCACGGATCGATCGAAGATGCGCTCGCAGAAATCGGCGAATCGATCAAGAATCTCCGCGGGATCAAGGATTTCTTCTTAAATCCTGTTGTTACTCCGGACTACTTGCTGAAATGGAAGACGCCCAATGAATCCAAGATCAAGGAGCTGCTCTGTGACGAACACAGCTTTTCAGAGGCACGCGTGACAAAGGCTTCAGAACGGCTCATGGTCACTGCAGATTCCATGAAACAGAGCACGCTTGATATGTGGGGGTAAATGCTGGATGGCTGAAAGGAGCATCTTCAGGATCCATCACAAATTATATATTCTCACAGCTTCATTGTTCTTCGGGGATCTTGGCACCGGCATATTGATGCTGCTGATTCCAATGTACATAAAACATCTGGGCGGCGGCATGGGCATGAGCATAGAGATCAAATCCGCGCTTGCATTCGGCGTGTTCGGACTCTTTGCGGCTGCATCATATCCTGTGATGGGGCGGCTCTCTGACCGCATCAACAGGCGGAAACCGTTTGTGCTCGCAGGACTCGCCGGGTTCACGGTGCTGTCTGCCGCATGTGCAAACATCGATACGTTTGAGCAGCTGCTCATGATCCGTGTTGCACAGGGAATCATGGTTGGGGTGATGGTTCCCTCGGTTCTTGCGATGCTCACTCACATATCCACGCCGGATAACCGCGGAAGGTCGATGGGCGCCTACTCAACGGTTCGCGGCATCGGATCCGCAGTTGGACCTGCGACTGGCGGCGTGATCGCGGCAACCGGGGGATTTGGCGCCGGATTTTATGCGTGCGCAGCGCTCGGGTTAAGCAGCATCATCTTTGTGGCTTTTTTCGTGGAGGAACCCCGCGTATCAGGCACACCAAATGCATCTGGCACCCCGAACATCCCGGGCACGGCACTATCTGAAAACCAGGTGATGTATCCCCGCAAAGAGCGCGGAGAAACACACAGTTTCGATGCTGTTTTCAGCCCTCCACGCGGCTCTGCACACTCCCCGCTAAAATCTAATGACCTGGTGATCTCACTGAAAAACTCGGCGGTGCCCACTGGCACATCCAGCACGGCAGGCGGCAAAACCAACTGTCCACCGGACTCATCCAACAGTGCCGCGAACGCCGAGATCAAACTACTTGCATCTGCGGCGTTCACAACGATGTTTGCGATTATGATCATAGCAACGCTGCTCCCACTCTATGAGACGCGTCTCTGCGCATCGACCGCAGAACTCGGGGCTGCGCTGGCTGCCTATTTTTCAGCACGCCTGATATTCCAGATGCCGATGGGCGTGTTGTCGGACCTGATCAGCACAAGAAGAGTGGTGGTGGCAGGACTTGGCGTGTCGGCGTTACTGCTTCCACTGATAGCACACGTCACAACAACACCTGAGTTTCTCACGCTCATGTTTGCAATCGGCACCGCGGCTGCTGCAGTGAACACGCCTGCGCTTGCATTTGGTGCTGACCTGTCCTGCCCCGGCATGGTCGGGCAGCAGCTGAGTCTGTTTCCCATGGCAAGCGCAATCGGGATGGTGGCAGGACCCCTGGTTGGAGGCGTGTTTGCATCATACATTGGGTTTACCGCCCCGTTCTACCTCTGCGCCGGACTAATGGTGATAGTTGGGGCGCTTGTCATGATACGGGGGCGTTGAAACAAGATGCGTCCCGCATGTATTCCCACAAGGGTTAACGTCCCCTATCTAACCAAAATCGTAACTACCCAGGTACCTAAAACCACTATCAGTGGACTTCACTACGCAGAAACTACCTGGAACCCGGAGCCTACTGCAACCACGCCGGGTGTGTTCATTGAGGTGGTGAAGTGGTTGGGCAGGTCAACCCGCCATGCGGCATCACCAGAACCCGTGCATTTGCCCCATGCCTCAAGATCGCTGCATCAAGAGCACTCTGCACAGTATCTTCCGGCGTGAAATACGCTTTCTTCGCAAGATCGTCAGGGATGGTGGAGACGAGATGTAGGTTGGCACGCTTGGCAAGAAGCGATGTTAAAACGGCTTTGTGACCGCCAAGCTCAAAACCACTCTTCAGTCGGGGCAGAAGTTCTTCACGCGGGATGTTGAGCCACTGCTCATACACCGCATTACCGAGACCTTCCAGGCATTCAGCGACAAGAATGATTGTTCCCCCATCTTTCACGATGTTTTTCGCGTTTTCAAGTGCTTTCTGTGACTGATACAGATTTATGTCCTTTGGCATTCCGCCCGGGGACGCAACCACAATATCAGCCAGCTCTGCCTGTATCCGGTACATCTGATCCACATAAATCGCACCAGCGCGGTGTGCTTCTACAGGATCGCCAGAAACTACCGCGACAATCTCTTTTCTGCCGTTTAATACCGCGTTAAGTATAAATTTTGATATACCCCGCGTCCCTTCTTCAATATCCTGGCGCACAGGACTATAGGTCCTGCCTGACACGGAATCGGGGTGGATCATGAGCGCATGGTTCTTCCGGATACTTGCAAGCGACGAAACTCCGGGCAGCAGCGACTTAAGACCGCCCGAATACCCGGCATAGTAATGAAATTCAATGCTTCCAGTGCATATCACAACGTCACCATCAAGAACCGGCGTAAATATCTCGATCGGAGTCCCCCGGCTCGTAACCCCAACCCGCCTGCAACAATCCGGATCATGATCAATGCAAAATATGCGATCATAGATCTCACCACCAATCAGCATTCTCTGCTCATCGTCAGTGTGCTTTCTGTGCGACCCCGTGGCAAACACGATTTTAATGTCAGAATCCAGTATTCCGATCTTGTTAAGGTGCGTAACAAGCGGCGGCAGCAGTTTCTCTGTAGGGGTGATCCGCGTGATGTCGTTAACGATGATCACAACAGAATCGCCCGGACGGGTGATATCTGATAACTTGACCCTATCTTCACCCCCAATCGGATGATCAAGTGCCTCCCCAACTGCTAAACCAAAATCCTCTACCGCGGGAAGCTCATTTGGTTCGAGGACGCCTGCGAGGTTTCCATCAGGAACATTGGCAAAGACGCAGCCGTTCCCATAAGGCAGTTGGATCTTCATCGAGATTGTTGGTGCTTTCCAGGAATTTAAGAGTTCTGGTTTCAGAGGGGGAATCGATGCGCCTTAAACACAGTTGCTTGGTGATCGTATCCACCTCAAAAAGTATGGTAAACCCAAGGTCTTTCAGTCTTTCCGAAAGATATGCATAAAAACCTCGAGTCTGTGTTTAACAGTGTTAATCTGTGGCTAAAAACCATTGTCAGCCACAGATTAACATGGATTTCACTGATTCAAGGCAACATCTTCGTAAATTTATGAAATCTGCATCTACGATAATTATCATAAATCATCGGTTTTTGAATGGCGTCTCAGTTACCAAATAACTTGAAGCGGATACGGTGGATGGGTGGTTGTACGTGGGGCTAAACATATACCGGAAAAGAAAGTCTAACAGGTGGCAACGTTCCTGAGCCGACTTCTATGAACTGATTTTATGTGGACAGATCACTTTAGAGCCTGCAACACCACAAAACTCCCCTCTCCGTGACCATCTCCGAACGACTGCACCGCGGTAATATCTTCCAACCCACCAAATATTGTCTGAATCATCTTGAAATTATGGAACCCTGTATATCTCAGCCCAGCCATCACCTCGTCAACCGAATAAAATCTTGCATACCTATAAAATTTACTCTTTTCCTTTTTGTGAAGGTATGTTCTACCCAGAAAGCTGTATTTATCAATAAAACCAATAATTAAAGATCCGTTCACCTTTAATACCCGGTAAACTTCATCAAACGCTCTTTTTACATCATCCACAAAACAGATGGTCACCATCATCAGCACAAAATCGAACTCTTCACCCCTGAACGGCAGACTCTCGGCAACGCCACCAACAAAGGAGATTCCTCTCTTACGGGCAACCTCACCCATCCTCCATGACGGATCAACCCCCACCCCAATTCCCAGAGGTGCTGCAAACCTGCCGGTTCCCACACCGATCTCCACACCCCTTTCACCCACCCGGACAAAATGCCGCAGCGCCTCAAGTTCAGATAGATAGATAAAGCGGTTTTCATCAAACCACTGGTCATATTCGGCGTAGTTCTCATCGAATGGTTCAATTGCCGGCACGTCTACCACTGCCCCACATTGGATCATCCCCGAACTGCGCAAACCACTGTTCATCAGGGGATAGTATCTTTTCAATGTCTTCTTTTCTGAACGAGTACTCGTAGTTGTTGCAATAATCCAGTATTACTTGATATGCTTCGATTATCTTCTGTGTCATCTCCTTGCATTTTTGCCGATCCTCTCCGCACCGATCAGGATGCCATTGCATCATCAACACCCTGTACGACCTTTTTATGGTTTCCATCGTTGCCGTTTCAGGAAGACCGATGATCTCTGCCGCATTCCTTATTTTATCATATCTGGCGGTGCTCATGAATCAAGAAATCAATGGCAGCCAACATAATGTTTTGGACGGCGGTTTGTGTAATCAGTGGAACCATTCCATGAAGCGCCCGCAACACAATGGCGGCGCGATAGCCCGCCCAATTTGACAGTATTGGGGGCGCAGGGGGCAGCGCAAGCTTCGCTCTTCAGAGCGGGGATAGCCCGCCCCCGCCTTTCTGAACATGCGGGACTGTCACGCCATCTGGAGTTACACGAGATTCCACGAATATGTTCAAGTGAGTTGCAGGAGAAATCTGTGTAATCCGTGTTAATCTGTGGCTAAAAACTTTTGTCAGCCACAGATTTCACAGATGGACACAGAT
>RXIK01000063.1 GCA_004211975.1 Methanosarcinales archaeon
AAAAGTTTTATTTGCCACAGATTAACACTGATTCCACTGATTTCGGAAGTCATATCCTGCCACTGTTTGCAGGATTGGCATCATGTTGTTCAACCGACCAGAACAAATTAAAAAGTCTCAGAAAATAGGGGGCGGCAGGATATGTTATGTAAACATATCACTAATATCCCAGGTGCCGCCACATTCTTGTGTTAATTTCGTGAAATCCTCATGAAATCACGTGGTTTTTTGTCTTAGCAACACATGCGCTTGTGTAAACTTCCTATAAGCCCATCGCCTTATTCGTCTTCCTGATCGATTTTGCACCGTCGCGCTCGGTTTCTGTCATTGACCGGATACAATCGACGTTTTCAGGGATTACGTCAGATTCCTGGTGTATCGCCTGGAACAGATACAATTCGCGGTCCGAAACATTGATTGAGGCATCCCACACGCAGTTTTCCCACATGTCGCTTCTTGGACGATTCATATCGCGTGCCAGTTCCATGATCTCAGCGGTAGATGTGATGCCGTCTCCGACAAACCGGATTCTTGAGTTCTCGCCCAGCACATCGATCACATCACGGGTTGTGCAGTCCTGTTTAAGCATCATGTTCAGGATGTGCAGATGCATAAGCGTCGTTGGAACCTTGATTGCGATGGTGTCGATGTTGATGTGTGGCATCACCGTAGTCACATCAGGTCCATGGTGAGACGGCATCTTTAGTTCGGGTATGATCGCGTTGATCGGACCTTTTTTAATGTCTCCGGGGTCAGCTGATCGCCTGCAGAGTGTTGCGCGCACCTTCTCGATGCCATACGCCGCATCGAGCGTAGAGATGACTCTGGAAAGCCCGGTTGTGTTGCAGGAGACAACTCTTGCATAATCGCATCCGAACGCATCATCATAATTTGAGTGCGCATTAAACGAGATTCCAGCTAGTTCGTGGTCTTCACCGCCCTGCCAGATCGCTTTTATGTCTGCGGCATCATATACTGGCTTGTTTCCAGCGCCGATATTGCCAGGGGTGCAGTCCACAACGATGTCGCCTGCTTTGAGCATGTCATCAACAGTGCCGCTGATCTCCATGTCAGCATTCTTGAAATCAGGTTCCCTGCCAGCAAGCACATATAGTGGGAATCCTTTATCAAGCGCCATTCGCGCCTCAAAGTTTGGGCGTGTCTTTGCAACACCCACAAGCTCCATATCCGGCTGAGCCGCGACGGCATCTGCCACACGCTTTCCAATCGTTCCATATCCATTAACTACTACTTTTACCGACATATTATTATTCCTCCATCTGTATTATTGCTGCTTCATTTGTTATATCGATCTCGGCGATCGTCCCCTTCACAACCGTAACATCACCAAGAATGCTTCGCAGTTCAACAGAACCTGCGTCCACCCCAATATACACCACATCTTCTGCAAGAATCGTTCTATCCGGTTTCATCACTGTAAGTTCACACATAATTATTAACCTCTCCTATTTAGGACTGACCGGGGCAAAACCATCCAACGCCCCAGGTCGATCAACCATCTTCGGTTGTTCAATGTTTTTTGGCGCACTCGTTGCTTCCGGCAAAGCAACCATACGATATGCCGGAGGCAGCCGTTCCAAATTTGGCATCTGTGCCGGCTCTGGAACTTCAGCTCTTGCAGAAGTATCCGATTCATGTTTTTTGCGATTCACGCCGTCTGCTTTGCCCTTAATATACCTCTGTTTGAGCAAATCTTCTATGCCATATCCTGCGGCACGTGCGACCTGTTTATTATACGCTTCACTAACCCAGCCAATCTCGGAATGATGATAATACCCAACCTCAGAACCAAGTTTGTACATTGCCTCAAGGAGCTCGGTCCGCAGAGATTCACTCATAGGTTTGAGGTCTTTTTTCTTTTTAAAGAACATAGTCAATCACTTCATACGATCCAGAACCTCAAGCCCCTGCTTGGTGAACCTGATCCTTCGCATGTCACAATCATGCTCAGTACCACGCATCTTAATAATCTGTATCGCACGAGTCATACTATTATCACGCATGAAATTGTGCATGAAAATGACACCACTTGCAGCGAACTGTTCGGTACTATAGGTGTTCGGATCAGTCAGTTCTGACAGAAGGACCGTTGTGCAACCAAGTTTCCTCAGGTTCCGCATGAACCTACCCAGTTCCTTCTCCTCCTGCGAACGCTCATGTGTCGTAAATCGTATCGCAGACACCGAATCAATAGTCACTCTCTTAATCTGGTACTGCTTCACAAAGTTGTTGATCTCCTTGTACACAATGTATGGTGATGGCGGCTCGGTCTCTGGCGCCGGCTCTGACATCTCATCATAGCTGGTGGTGATCACACTGTGCAGTTCCTCACCATAGCCATACTCAAGCGTCGGACCAAGGTCTAAGAAGAACAGTTTCTTTAGCTTGATTAATGTCGATACATTCAGGGCATAATTGGACATGTCACTAACAATATTCTGCGGGCTTTCAGAGAGTGTCACATACAACCCAAGTTCCCCCACGGTTGCCCCGTAGGTCAAGAACTGAGTTCCAAGCGTGGTTTTACCACTGCCCGGCGGACCACTTACCAGATACACCCTATTCTCAATCAGTCCCCCCTGGATTAATCCATCGAATCCTGCGATTCCAGTTTTTTTCCGCATCATAGTATGACTCCCTTAAACCAGTAATTTCTATGTAATACATTAGTTATAAACATATTGGTGATGGTTCCGGTAGACAGTTGCAAAACACCCCATCCACACAAACCACACACTCCATCGTCCCGTACAGCACCCTTTAATTCAGCAGAACAACAAGAGGATAATTCCACAGGCTCACATGACATCAACACAACTTTGTCATCAAACCCATCTTTTCTTTTTGAGAACCACAAAACCCATCAGAACCGGAAAAACTCTGCGGAATTTCAGATTTGGATGAACCCCGTTACACCGAAAACGTTATATGAAATAGATTTTTGAAATAATAACCACAAAACAAAGGAGAAATGAAAAGAATGGCACAGGTAGAAGAGGGTGACACCGTTAAGGTTCACTACACGGGTAAATTGGAGGATGGCACGGTATTTGACACCACGGCAAATAGCGATCCCATGCAATTTAGAATAGGCGACGGCAAGATAATCGCCTGGTTTGAGCAATCCATGCTCGGAATGGAGCCAGGCGAATCAAAGATCATCAATATCCCGGCGGATGACGCGTACGGACAACATCATGCGGAACTGGTGCTGACAGTGGGGTGGAATATCTTTCCGGATAACGCTCAACCGGAAGTGGGGCGGCAGTTCATAATCCGCCAGTCAGATAGCCAAACAATCGTAGCCATGGTGACTAATGTCACCGAATCGAGTGCGACACTGGATGCAAACCATCCGCTGGCTGGAAAAGACCTGATCTTTGATATTCAGCTATTAGAGATCGTTTAACTGTTTAGTTACGGCGAAGTAGATGCGATGAAGGGGGCAAGTGATGCAATGCCTGGGGAATACCAGGTAAAATGGGCTTCACGCTCCACTTCAAGCTGGCTCTTCGCTATTTCGTGCGGGTGAATCTATGCGTAAGTCCAATTTGCCTGCCACCAGATAAATCATCATATTTCTATATCACACAGTTTTAAATCCATAAGATAGTTCAGGAGCCGCACATAATTAAGTTGAACAAAATCAACTTTTTCGTGGACATATTGCAACCCTCAAAGATGGGCTACCAACACAGTGGGACGCCACTAAACAGCACCAATAGTTCAGGAGGCGACTGTCAGCAGACCGATTCTTCGCGTATATGCTCGTGAATTGTGGTTTTTACCATGCGGTATTGAGTATATGGCTCTCCACCATACAGAACTCTTACCAATGGATGAATACGCCAAATACCTCTATTTATAGATACAAGAAAGCTGCAATCAGCCAAAAAAAAAAAGAAAAAGCGCAGATGATTTGCGCTTTAGTACATACCTTCCATTCCAGGGGGCATGCCGCCCATACCAGGAGGCATTCCACCGCCACCAGGGGGCATTCCACCGCCGCCTGGTGGCATCGGTTCTCCCTTTGATGCGATCACATCATCAATCCGCATGATCATGACCGCAGCTTCCGCAGCAGAACTGATCGCCTGTGTCTTAACACGCAGCGGCTCAACAATGCCTGCTTCCCACATATCAACGATCTCACCGGTGTGCATGTTAAGTCCTGCATAAATGTTACCGTCCTTATGCTGGCTTGTCATCTCTACCAGTTTATCAATCGGATCAAGCCCTGCATTCTCTGCAAGCGTCCTCGGGATGATCTCAAGCGCATCAGCGAATGCACCAACTGCCAACTGCTCCCTGCCGGTCAAACTGTCTGCGTACTCATGCAGTTTCAGCGAGAGTTTAATCTCTGGCGATCCACCACCCGACACGAGTCTTCCGTCCTCGATCGTGACGCCAACGACACGCAGAGCATCTTCAAGCGCACGCTCCAACCCATCAACCACGTGCTCGGTTCCACCGCGCAGTATCAGTGAGACCGCCACCGGATTCTCACAACCAGTTACAAAAACCATGTTCCCGCCACCGATCTTTCGCTCCTCAACCATATCCGCAGAACCAATATCAGTAACATCAATCTCATCAAGATTCGTGATGTTCTTCGCACCGGTTGCTTTTGCCAGCTTATCGATGTCGCTCTTCTTGCATCTGCGAACCGCCATGACCCCTGCCTTGGCAAGGAAATGCTGCGCCATGTCGTCTATCCCTTTCTGGCAGAAGATAACGTTTACACCGCTGCCAGTGACCTTCGCGACCATATTCCGAAGCATCGTCTCTTCCTGATCCAGGAATGACTGGAGCTGGTCAGGCGATGTGATCCGGATCTCTGCATCGACCTCGGTGTCTTTCAGTTCGATTGCTGTGCTGAGCAGCGCGATCTTCGCATCCTTGATCTTCTTTGGCATATTCGGATGCACCCGCTCCTTATCGATGACCATGCCACTGATCAGTTCAGAATCCTCAACAGCACCCCCTACCTTCTTTTCGACATTGATATTCTCGATATCAACAGTCATCCTGCCATCAACCTCTTCTGCAATCGATCGAACCGAATCAACACAGAGTCTTGCAAGTTTATCTCTTGTCCCTTCGATCCCCTTTCCAGTCATCGCGGTGTTCGCAATACTGAGAAGGACATCCTCGTCATCAGGTGAAACCTCAGTCGCAATCGAGTCAAGTAGCTCATCGGCTTTCTTTGCTGCAAGCTGAAATCCGGATGCAATGATCGTCGGATGCACATCCCTGTCCAGCAGTTCCTCTGACACCTTCAAGAGTTCTCCGGTCAGAACCGCAGCGGTCGTTGTGCCGTCTCCAACCTCGTCATCCTGTGTCTTTGAAACCTCCACAACCATCTTCGCTGCAGGATGCTCGATATCCATCTCTTTTAAGATGGTGACGCCATCGTTGGTGATGACAATGTCACCTAACGAGTCCACAAGCATCTTGTCCATTCCCTTTGGTCCAAGCGTGGTGCGCACCGCAGCAGCTACTGCTTTCGCAGCCATGATGTTAGAGTTCTGTGCGTCTCTTCCCTGTGTTCTTTCGCTTCCTTCACGTAAAATAAATATTGGTTGACCTCCAGGTTGTCCTGGCGGTCCTCCTTGTCCTGCCATTTTTAGTCATGCCTCATTTTGTTGTTACGACCCTGATATCAGGGTTCAACAAAAACCAGTGATAGTACTTCTATAAAAGATTTACGGTGCGGTGGTCTTTGACAAAATTCACGTGCGCCCCCTACGCCAGTGCGGCACCACATCACCCATGACCTATAGGTGCCCCACAAGCGTAGAGCCGCGTCTCAGTCTTCTTCCGCGAGTCGAGTCTCTTCCTCGAGCGGCTGCGCCAAACCGGCATTTCACCATTGAGTTAACCGTTTCCGAGATCGAACGCATACGATGATTTTTCTAACCACGCCTGAAGATCTTCCCAGAGTAAATATTGCATATTATACCACCCGAGAGCCCCAATACAAGTATGGCGTGGCGTGGTTTTCCGAAACCAGATTAGTAATCCATCTACACCCGTAAATACCATCTCCAAGAACGCCATATAGATGGGGATGGCAACAGAGCGTCTGGTTAAAAGCCTCTGGAAACATCGTGGTTTCTCCAACCGAGTGATCCGGGCTTATGGATATGCTGGAAATTAGCTTATGTCAAACCCCTACGCCCATGACTACATAAGAGAAAACAGTTCTTCGTGCCAGTTGAGTTTGATTTCGGAAAACTGTCTGCCCGCGCCTCAGTTGCAGACTTTAATTTCTTATGATTCTTCTTAGAATTCTGTTTTTAGCGTTTATCTGCATAGTTCTCCTTGTTCGAGGCACTAAAGCCAGTGCCATCAAACGAACAAGTCTTCTCTTTACCCCCTACACCTTCATTGGTTATCACTACGAGTTCATCCGGAATCTCGTTCACTCGCTCTCGATCGTATCCGCGTTCTATTGTTTTGTAAGAAAAATGGCTGGTTATACCTAATTTCTCATGAAATAGAAGTAAAAACCCTTCAGCCACCCTGTTTGACGATTCCAGGTACGTTTGCAGCAGTAGAGTTTTCGCAATGTCGGCAGGATCAGTTGACGGTCTACCAGGACCCCGTTTTCTGGGCGGTGTTCGTTCTTTTATTCGTTTACAGGTAAGATTTACAAGATCCCGTATATTATTCAGATAATTAGCCATCTCATAGGTCTGCGCTTGATCATATTGTTCTCAGTCGGTTTTTACATGTTCTTTACTACCATATTTGAATGTCCCATCTCGCACACTCTTGATGATTTTTTTAAGTTCTTCTTCGCGCTGTTTGGGAGGCATAAGATGGAATCAACCAACAAGTATATAAACATAGTAGTACATACATTCTTATAATATATAGCTTATGTAATGTTTCCACGATGACCGCATGCAGAAATACGCCTGTGTCAAGTGTGTTGATCAGTGTAGTTCATGGTGCCGCGCGGTCAAACTTGCAGATTGAAGTTGTGGTACGATAGGGCAGTTGGTTGGATAATAATGCCCCAAAGCCAGTTACACCAAAAACGTTATATAAAATGGGTTTTTTGACATAATAACCACAAAACAAAGGAGGAATTAAAGAAATGGTTCAAGTAGAAGATGGTGGCACCGTTAAGGTTCACTACACAGGTAAATTAGAGGATGGTACGGTAATTGATACCACTGAAAACCGCGATCCTCTCCAACTTAAAATAGGCGATGGCGAGATAATCTCTCGGATTGAACAAGCTATGCTCGGGATGGAGCCAGGCGAATCAAAGACAGTCAAAGTCCCGGCGAATGAAGCGTACGGAGCACATCGTGAGGATCTGGTGTTTGTGATCGATCATAGTCACATTCCAGCGGACACAGAGCCTAATGTCGGTCAGCAGTTCCAGCTCCTCCTGCCAGATAGTCAAACACTTGTAGCCACGGTGACCAATGTTACCGAATCAAGCGTGGAACTGGATGCAAACCATCAGATGGCAGGGGAAGAACTGATCTTTGATATCCAGCTCATGGAGATCGTTTAACCTCGCGTGCGCGCGAACAACGAAGAAGATGCGGGTCATGATGCCCCGAGAATATCAGATAACACGGGCTTCGCGCCCCGCATCACCTGCCTCAAATGCAAACGCACTCCACAAAACCTGTGAATGAGAACTAAAACTCAAAACACGCCACATACATTACAACTGCATAAAACAAAGGAGTGGGAAGACCCGTGAAATAAATTGGTGATATATCTGGATGCGATCCGATCCAATTACCATTATCTACGATCACAGCTGCCAGAAGAATGCGTCTTTTACGCCGTCCTGAAATCCGATGCCTACAGTCACAAATGTTTCGAACGCGCTTATCAGAGCAGACTGCCAGTATTTTACAGTTGGCAATCTGCTGGAAACGACTCAGATTCGCAAACAGTGAATCAAAGGCGAGGTTCTTCTGCTAAAACCCCCCTCAGGGGCTGCGAAGACCATAGTCTTGAAAAATCACTATAATTAAAGCGTTTTTCTATTTAATTTATTTATCGGTGCGATTTGTCTAACGTCTTGACTTTCGGCGAACTGAAATAAGCATCCCTTTTATCGTCACGGTTTTTAAGTGGTTTGAAATCACCACAGAGGACGTGGAGTACGCAGAGTTCTGCCTCTCTCTCGTTCCTCTGCACACTCCGCGGTTAAATTCCTTGGTTTAATAACTATGTTTTTAATCGCATGGTGTTGAACACGTATCTTTTTGTGGGAAATTTGCTAAAAACCCATAATTTATTGTGTGTATTCAAGAATAGTGTTTACCGAGGATAACAAACACATCGCATTTGCGTGACATGTTTTGGGCAGTGAGTTACATTTCACCGAAAAATGGGAACGTAAATTACCAGAGAGCCTGAATTTCTTGTGGTTTACGGGAGATACAGAATCTGAAAGACCCGGCTTCTGCGGAACTTCTCAGAGAATAAGCTTGGGCATCTGTTTTCATGATTGGTAGGGATGGGCTCGCTGCGATTCGAACGCAGGATCCCCGCCGTGTGAAGGCGATGTCATAACCGACTAGACCACGAGCCCATGACTAATGGTTTAGAGTATGGATAACAATATAAAGATTACGTGAACAAAGCGAACATGCCAACGTGAACATGACCAATAAGCTTAAGGATTGATATGGACCGACAGATAAAATGCGAACTACATGGAGATATGATCATCGCAGGCAGCGATGCGGTCAGCGAACTGTATGACCGCGGTTTCTACGGGCGAAAGAAAGATGGGGTGCTTGAATTATCGCTCATAGAGGGCGCGTACCTGCTGTACCGCGAGAAGATACAGATTTTCTCGAACGAAACAACTGTTGATTTCAAAACATTCTTTGAGATCGCATCCGGGCGTTCAGAGGATTTTGAACTGAGATATATCGTGTTTAAGGATCTGCGCGAGCGTGGCTACTATACAAAAATGAATCCAATCGGGTTTCGAGTGTATCCGCGGGGTGGACACCCCGGAGAAGTCCCGGCACACATATTTATCTATGTGATCTCCGAGCGAGCACAGCTCCCACTGAAAAGCCTGATTCATGAGCTGAACAAAGCAGTGAATGCAAGAAAACGATTGATACTGGCAATAGTAGATGAGGAAAGCGACATAACATTCTACGAGATAAAGAAAATAGCCATGATGGGTAAAAGCCCGATCGAACCGGAAGAAGTCGAAGTTCCGATGGTTACAGGTCTGGTTAACGATCGGACAATTGTCTGGGATCGTGAAATGTCTGATTTTCTGCATAGCAGCTATTTCTTCGGGCGAAAACTTGACGAATCCCGACTACAACTATCACTTGTTGAATCCGGCTACCTGCTTGGCAAACAGTGGATCCGGATCGAGCACAAGAACGTTGCAAGCTTAGACGCAGACAAGTTCAATGAGTATGCGGAAGGCGTCGAACCCGGATACATGCTGAAGTATCAGGTGTATGCGCATCTCAGAGATAATGGGCTTGTTGCAAAGACCGGATTTAAGTTCGGAACACATTTTCGCGTGTATAAACAGTTTAAGTCAGACACACACTCGGAATACCTCGTGCACGCGGTCATGCCTGATTACATATTTGCGCTGCCCGAACTGTCGCGTGCGGTGCGCATCGCAAACAGCGTCAAGAAACGGATGGTTTTCGGATATGCTGATGGGGGCGTTGAGTATGTCGAGATCGGATGGATCCGACTATGAATTAACCACCTAGCTCATGAATTAGGTATTAACTGATCTCTGAAAAAACGCGGGTTTGTGGCGGTGTGAAATGTGAACACGCGCGAGGCGGTTAACCCGAACAGGTACGGCATGACAGTTCTTTAGTTAACGCTCTGCGCAATCGGAAGAACATGCTCCGGGAGTGTTGCGGTTTCATACACCCGATATTCTCGCTGTACCCGGTTGCCCCGCCGCTCAAGAACGCCCCGAGCGCACATCCGGGCAAGGTATGTTGAGACCGTGCTCTGGTTGATTGGGTCATAGACGCGCTCGTAATGGTTCTTTATGTCAGTGGATGTAAACCACACCTGTGGATACTCATACTTCAAGAATAGTTCGAGGCGCTCACGGACCGATAGCGACTCCGGAATCGGCGCATCCGATGCCGGGCTTGCCACTGCTGCCCTTGACCCGGTGGTTGGGGTCCGGGTCCCGGTTGAGAAGTTCTCGACAAACCGGATGATGACTTCAGCCCAATTAGGGGCTTCCGATTCTATGATGATGTCATCACCATCATCTGTCGTGAGTACTAACCGGGACATTGTATGGGGTGAGTTCCCAGACTCGAGGGCGGGTGCCGGGACCGAATCGATGAAACTGATCAGCACGTCCTTCCAGCCAGCTCCACCTGACCGGATTGTGTGCCGACAGTCGTTGTCGGTCGTGATGTCGAGCCGGGATCTCATATCTCCTCCTCAAATGATGTTCACCATCCATCCCCTCAGATGCCTGGTGCTGTATAAATGCGACCCACCATGCCGTTATGCACGTGTTTTGCAGATCGTCATAGATGTAAATGTGTGATGCCTCACATATAAAGGTTTTGCAGAGATTCATGGCATAACTACAATTTATTCCGGATAAGTACAGTGATATGCCGCGTACACATCCAGAACACTCTACCAACGATCTGGTTTAATGGTTTGTTGATCTTTCATATCAGACACATTTCGACAGATGCTGTGAACAGTTATGTAATCCATCCCACAAAAGGTCAGGTAAACCACCCGACACATGGTTTATTTTAGCTAAGCATAGTGTTAATCTTGTTAAACATGGAACAATGAACCTACATTAGCTTACTCAGAGATGCACACTTCATTTAAAAAACACACCTGTGAACAAAACAGTCTAAAAATTTGTTGGTTTAGGAGCCCGCACATAATTAAGAGACTTCTTATTATTTTCTGGTTACCCGGGGGGTTGTCTTATGTAAGCACAACTGATAAAAATTGAGCGTTATCGATCTGAAAAGTCATTTATATCGTTAACCTGTAAAATCAGTATTAATCTATGGCTAAAAGTTTTATCCACCACAGATTAACACTGATTCCACTGATTCCACTGATTTCGGAAGTCATATAATGCCACTGTTTGCAGGATTAGCATCATGTTGTTCAACCGACCAGAAAAAATTAAAAAGTCTCACAGAGATTGCGAACTTTGTGGTGAAACGGGTTGATAAGAAGTAGTTTTGAGAAGTGTTGCCTTAAATGTACAGGTTATTCGTGCGCGGCTACATAGTGTGCAAAGTAGCAGGAACACACCTCTGCAGCTCCAGCCCACACACCGTTACCGGAAAGTCCACCAAAGCCCTTCCCTGATCAGATGATGAAATGGGCTGATGGTGGACGGTTGTACTTATGCTGTTAGCGAACAATTATCTGGTTACGTTTCGGACCATTTGAGACCATCTTAACATCGACTTTGAGGATTTCCCCCATCTTGCGCACATAATCCTGCGCAGCATCCGGCAGATCTGAGAACATCCCTGCAACCGAGATATCCTGATCCCATCCCTCCACCTCTTCATATATGGGGGTGCAGCGCGCGAGATCGGACGAAAGCTCAGGTGGATAGTCTATGCGCTCGTTATCCAGCTCGTATTCGGTGCAGATCCGGATTGGGTTAAGTCCGGTCAGAACATCCAGTTTTGTTAGTGCGATGCTCGTGTAAGCGTTAAGGTACGCTGCTTTTCGTGCAAGCGGGGCATCAAACCAGCCGCACCGGCGGGGTCGCCCTGTGGTGGTGCCAAATTCGCCGCCTGCATCCCTGAGCCGGTCCCCAGCATCTCCTGCCTGTTCGGTTGGCAGTGGACCCTCACCAACCCGCGTGATGTATGCCTTGACCACGCCAATCACCTG
The DNA here is from genome assembly GCA_004211975.1 of Methanosarcinales archaeon. Lineage (GTDB taxonomy): Archaea > Halobacteriota > Methanosarcinia > Methanosarcinales > Methanogasteraceae > Methanogaster_D. The sequence goes on from RXIK01000063.1 coordinate 11,914, forward strand.
ATCCACCATCGTTGGTCCGATGCCAAGATATGTGCATGCGCCGCCAGCGATAGTGCTTGACGATGTCACATACTTCTGGGTGCCATGGATAATGTCAAGATGCGCGCCCTGCGCGCCCTCTGCAAGCACGTTCCCGCCAGAGTCAAGCGCACGGTTCAGTTCATAAGAGACATCCGTGATGTAGGGCTTGAGCGTGGCACCGTACCGGGCATAATCTAAAATTCCTTCACGCACCACACCGGGGTCGCCTCCGAGATCAATGATTGCGCGCTCCCTCTGCGGCGCAAGTTCGTTCATGATCTCTGAAAACGCGTCTTTGTCGGCAAGCTCCGCCAGCCGCACCTCATCTCTTGATATTTTGTCAATGTATGCAAATCCGATGCCGCGGGCGGTTGTTCCGATTTTTTTCTCTCGTTTTTGTTCCCGGAGCTTGTCCATCTCGATGTGGTATGGCATGATGATGCTTGTCTTTGCATCAATCCCGAGTTTTTCGGGTGTTATTTTTATGCCCATGTCCGCAAGCATTTTGATCTCACCAAGAAGAACTCCCGGATCGACAACCACGCCCGGACCGATCAGGAGGCGGGCGTCTGTCAGGACGCCTGACGGGAGTAGATGGAGTTTGTACGTGTCGTCCCCGACGATTACTGTGTGTCCTGCGTTATTTCCGCCCTGAAACCTGACAACAACATCATAATCACTGCTCAATACATCTATGATCTTTCCTTTGCCCTCATCTCCAAACTGGGCACCTGTGAGGATGGTGAACATATCTCTGAATCTGTGCAGGCATGTTATAATCCTTTTCCGGGGCGGTTAAGATTAAGCCGCCTGCCCGCGAGTAATCATCAACCATGCCCATCAGGATAACATTGATAGGAACCGGTGTTGCCATCCCGCAACCACACCGGGTGCAGTCAGGCGTGCTCGTTGAGCTTGGCGATTTGACATCTCCGGAGTTTTCAGTGTTATTCGACTGCGGAAGCGGGGTTCTCCCGCGCCTCACAGGCTTTACTGACTGCACCGCGATCAGGTATGTGTTCCTCACGCACCTGCACCTTGACCATGTCGCGGACGTCATGAGCCTGATCAAAGCGAAATGGCTCTGTGAAAGCTATGATCTTGTGATATATGGACCTTGCGGAACCAAGGAGTGGCTTGCAAGGGTTTTTGATGCATATCCCTACATGAAAAACCGGGTGCGGACCAAGGTCACTGAACTTGCGGATCAGGATCGTGTTTCGATCGGAAAGTTCGAGATCGTCTGCGCAGAGACCATACATGCGCTGCCATCGCTTGGCTATGGTATCGTTGATGAGAGCGGGCAGGTGCGGGCGGTGTACACCGGAGACACCGAGCCGTGCGAGAGCATCAAGATACTCTGTGATGGTGCGGATATCCTGATTCATGAGTGCTCTTTTCCGGATTCTGTGCCTGACGTAACCAATCACACGACGCCACGGGCGTTTGGCGAGATGTTTGGGTCAGCAGCGGTGGCAAGGATTGTTTTCACGCACCTCTACCCGCACACAATTGGGTTTGAGGAAGAGATGGTGGAAATCGTGCGTAAATACTGTAGTGGCTGCGACGTTTCGATTGGCAGGGATATGGAGTCAATCACGCTTTAGAGTGATCGGCCATATAGTATGGCAAATGTACATGCAGGACCCGTGACCCTTGCTTTTCCATAACATATAAATAGCAGATACCAGACCAATACGCCATGGTCGCACGCAACATGCGAAGAATCAGCATCGTGATCGGCTCAGTGATAATAATAGCAATCGTGGTTATTGTGCTTGCAAACCATTTTAACCATGAGTCGGACATGATCAACTCATACCGTTTTTATGGAAATCTAAGCATAAATGGGGATTGTGCACCCAGGCACACCACGATCATCGCAAAGATCGGGAACCGGACATGCGGGGCTACAGACATAGTAGCTCCCGGAACGTATGATCTGGAGGTGTTTGCCCGTCCCGACACCGAAAAATATGTTTCGTTCTGGATAAAAACATCCTCAATGAAATCTGCGGTGAGTGCATCACAGAAACGAACGCTGCCACACACCAAAAAATGTTCACTTGATCTCACGGTTAAAATTAGTGATTCAGACCTCGTCAGAACGGCTTTTCACACCATGGCGCCAGAATCCACCGCAAAAACTGACGCGAAAACAAATCCCGCGCAAGCTCCCACGTCCACACAACCCCTCGCCCCATCCACCACCCCAACACCACAGACACAGTATCAGCACGACCCAATGCTATGGGACATCGTGATCAACGAAGTGATGTGGGATGGGGATGAGTACCTCGAACTATACAATACGCTCGACCGCACCATCTGCATCGAGAACTGGACGATCACAAAGGGACATGGCGCGGTAAACGACAGTATTGGAGTAACCCTCAAGCATGATGCAATCATACCGTCGCACAGCTATTACCTAATTGCAAGTAAGGGCGCTGTGACCTGTGAACCGGATCAAATCACAAATCTAACACTGAAAAATAGTGGCGAGATATTACAGCTCTTCAATGGCTTTCCCCCGGTATCAAAAAGAATTGATGTTGTGAACCATGATGGAAACTGGTTTGCCGGGAAGAACGATGATGTTGGACAGTCCATGGAAAGAATTTCCCTGGAAAACGGCGCAAACCAAAATAACTGGTACACATCACAAGGATATAAGTGCGGGCGTATCGGCACACCCGGAAAGGAAAATTCAATCCCTGATAGAGACCCTCCCAAAATAACAATTGCCAGCAACCTGATTAACGCAAACGATGATATTATTGTCTATTTCAATGAACGAATCGATATTTCGACGCTGCGCATATCCATGATCGGCCCATACCAGGGATGGATCTCCGGGCATATCATCGGTGACGACGATATGAAAGGCGCCCTCTTTGACCCGGACAACCCGCTTCAGGAGGGACAACACAGCATCATGGTGACCTGCCGGGACCCATCAGATAACTTTGCAGAATGCGGTTTCTTGCTGATGGTTGCGGGCGCCGGGGCAGGTGAACCCAACACATCAGAAAACGGGTCGAAAGATATGCCAGAACCAACACCCGAACCCACACCCAACCCAACACCTGACACAGATCCGGTCATCACCGCAATGATCGTTGTGAACGAACTGATGCCAAATCCAATCGGGCGTGATCGCGGGAACGAAACCACAGAACTGTACAACTGCGGCGACGAGGTTGATATCAGTGGTTGGACCATCAAGAATGAGGATGGTGATACACACGAAATTCCGGCAGACACGAGGATCGCTGCACACGGATATTACCTGACAACAAAGATACAGCTCGATAACAGTGGCGGACAGGTGCTACTATATCATAATGGCGAGGAAGTCGACCGGAGTATCGCTTACACAGGTTCAACAGAGGGAAAATCATGGCAGCGGCGGACAGACGGGCTTGATACAAACAGCGATGGCGACTGGATCAAGCGCGATCCAACGTTCAGGGTGGCTGGATGAATCTGGCACGAAAATCCGCACACAAAGTTTATGCTGGATGAAAGAGGGCACTGTTCAAAAATCCAGTGATAGCCAAACATTTTACCCCGGTTTCTCATCACTTCCACCATATCGGAGGTGGTAAAACCATTTCATGATGGATTTTATACCAGATTTTTACCACAATCTGCGCACCACTCACACAAAACTACACAAAAGTCATAAAAGC
>RXIK01000175.1 GCA_004211975.1 Methanosarcinales archaeon
CGACACTGAAAGGGTTATGAGATGCTTGAGCGGTATGAGGGGAAACTCTCACGTACCGTTCTTAGACGAGGAGGAGCGGGTAACCGCTTCCTCCTTAGTCTACGGTTAATTTTCAGGTTCGGCTCAGGTTGTGTTCCGGGTCAAGCAGTGTGGATATAGAGAAGTCATACGATAGTGTTTTTAGGTACCCTGAGCAGTTACGATTAAGGATATCGATAGAAGAGTACTGGCAGAGAGATCTGCCACTGACAATGCCAAGAGAGATCGAACCGATACTAAAAAACGATCTGATAAATGACATTATCGGTCCGAGAAGGGCGGGCAAGACGTATCTGATGTTTTTAGCGATAAAGAAAGGCTCTTCGCTATTTCATGTGGATAACCAAAATCCGGATAACCCAATTCGAAGATAAATAATAGTCATGAAATTCAGGGGAGCTACGGGAGGATTACCTGTATCGCTGCTCCGATTGCGGCAAACTGGATGAGCAGGTTTGCAAGCCAGTTATCAGATCTTATTTTGCCCCCAATAACCGGAAACCTTACGCGCTTTGTGCTGAGTGGCAGCCACAGCGGCACGCCGCTTGGGTTCAGTGAATCTATGATCAGGTGCAGGATCACAGAGATTGATGCAAGAGCTGCATAAAGGTGGGATTGCCATATTGCAAACACGACAGCTCCGGGAAAGAGCGCAAAAGCAAGCGTGTGCGTGATCCCGCGGTGTCGAACCGTCGGGATGTAAACATCAAAGTCACTGGATAGGGACCAGAGGACTGCCCAGAAGAGTGTGATAAGCAGGTTTGACTGGTAAAAATGCACTGCCATCGATGCGAGCAGTATCCCGCATGCAGCGTGAGTCTGTTGTTTCATGTGCGGCGTAGTCACATCAGGTTTTCTTTGATACTAACCCCTAACATCCCTGATCATACCCCTCGCATCGCCTCAGGAATGCACTCGATAACATCTGTTGCAAGCAGCCCATACCCAAATTTCCGGAATGCAAGGTCGCCTGCGGTTCCGGTGACGAATGCACCGGCTGTTGCCGCAGCCACCGCGGTGGGTGCAGTATTATTATGTGTTGCGAGCAGCGCTCCAACCACGCCTGCGAGCACGTCTCCGGTGCCGCCAACTGTCATCCCGGCGTTGCCCGTGTGGTTGGTTCTAACATCTTCTCCGTCAGAAATAACATCGATGGCTCCTTTGAGCAGTGTGACAACATGGTTTTCCAGAGAGAACGCTCTAACCAGTTCGCAGCGTTCATCCGTGCCCGCTGCCACAGTTCCGCCAAGATGCTTAAATTCGCCGGCATGTGGCGTGACAATCGGCATTGCTGCCTGCCCGCGATCCGGCATCGGCATCTTGAGCGCATGAAGCGCATCAGCATCAATCACAAACCGCGTGTCAGGATTTGCCGTGATAATCTTTGAAACAGTCTCTGCAGTCTCGTTCCCGCTTTTATTCTCACGTCCAAGCCCCATCCCGATCACCACAACGTCATGTCGCTTGATCAGCGCATTGATCGCCGGGATGTCGTTGTGTGCCAGATATTTGCCGGAGAGCGCGTGCACGATCAGGTTTGGTGAAAACTCCGCTATTCCTGATGCCACACTCCGCGGCGTTGCGACTGTTACCCAGTCTGCACCTGTTCGCAGCGCAGCGAGTGCCGCAAGTGCAGGCGCGCCCGTGAACGCGCCGCCTCCAATCACAAGCACCCTGCCACAGTCCCCCTTATGCGATCTCGCGGACCTGACCGGTGGCAGGTCGCCTGCGCCAGCTATCCGCTCAGCCTGCGGAGGAATACCGATCCCTGCAACCTTAACATCACCAGTAACTTCCGGATGTCCGGAAAGACCGGTCTTTGCACTGTGAAACGTGACTGTCAGGTCTGCATGCACCGAATATGAGGGGTGATCAGGATCAAAGCCGGAGGGAACGTCCACCGCAACAATAAACGCATCCGAATCGTTGATCAGGCGGATAGCGCTTGCTACCGGTTCCCTGACCTGTCCCCGCACGCCTGTGCCAAGCATGGCATCAACGATAACATCTGCGTCAAGCACTATGTCCGAGAGTTCAGATGAGTCTTTGATCTCGCGGGTGTTTGCGCCAAGGTTCTTTAGTATCTGCCAGTTCTGACGAGCCTCATCGGTTGCAATGTCGCGAGCACGTCCAAAAAGTATTATTTCAGGATCGTAGCCCATAAGATGTCGTGCCGCAACAAACCCGTCGCCGCCATTGTTGCCAGTGCCTGCAAGAACAACAACCGTCCCGCGATCAAAACGCGCACAAACCTCCCGGGCAACACTGGCACCAGCATTCTCCATCAGTTGAAGCGGAAACAGCCCAATGCCCGCGCAGTTACGGTCAATCCGACGCATTTCAGACGGTGTGATCTCTATTTTCATTTGCTTTTCTGTTATACGTTATTTTTGGTCAGTCAAATCAGTCAGATCTGTTCAATTGGTTCAATCTGTCGCAGGTCTTCTTACCGTGATTGGGATCCGATCTGCCTCCAGTTCCCGGATCGCTATCTCAATAGGCTCCCCGGTGTCTGGTGTTATCAGCGCCGGCGCCCCCAGCGAAATCTGGAGCGCACGTGCACCAATGATGCGCGCATATTCATATCGTGTGTGTGTATACAATGTGGTTGCAACTCCTGTTTTAGCTTATGTACTATAAGGTAGATAAATATCTTCGCATCGCGAGAGTTTTTTGGCGAAATTCGTGTTGTGTTAGTGGTATAATCTATGATAGTTTACCATAACATACAGAGCAAGAACACTTATCCGAGTATTATGTGAATATTCGTAGATAAAACCGTGAGATTACACAAGATTTCACGAGATTAACGCAGAAATCCTTGTGGACACACGTGTAATTGCTTGGTTACCTGAACACACACCCAACTAACAATTCTTCGGAGACTTTTTAATTTGTTCTGGTCGGTTGAACAACATGATGCCAATCCTGCAAACAGTGGCAGGATATGACTTCCGAAATCAGTGGAATCAGTGTTAATCTGTGGCAAATAAAACTT
>RXIK01000186.1 GCA_004211975.1 Methanosarcinales archaeon
CAGATGGACACAGATTACAGGTTATTTACCAAAGAACTCGATCCATTCAAGAGATTTCATGCTATATTTGAGCTCATCCAACCGCACCACCTGCAAGGATATGACCCAAGCACCACATAATGTGACACCCCCCTAATACCCATAAGCGTTTATAGAAGTGCCCTGACTCATAAGACGCAGCGGCTCCCCCATAGTTAACATAAGGCAATTGGACATGTATTATAATTATAACATTGCTCAATCAGTCACCTCACCAAACAACATCGTGGCGCGCCCAAGGGCACATGGTGAATTTTGCAGAAGTGTTATTTGTGCAATCTGTACATGTGCTCTGGCGTTGGTATCATCGATACGGATGTTGATCATGCACCCCACCATGGAAAAGCCATGACCAATATGAGAACCCATGACAATCCATACCGGTAATTTGCGGGTGATCCGTAAACACGGTATAATTCGATAACCAGGGTAATTTAGAGCGTCAAACTGCGATCGAACGGATACCACGGAGGTATAATAATGAAAACACTAAGAAAATTGTGTCAGGTAACCATGCTGCTACTGGCTGTATTGCATGGAATGGCTCGTGCCACAATAACAAACACAGATCAGGGACACAAGCAAAGAAAGTCCGGAGTGACTCTGGCGATATTACTGATATTAAGCGTGCTTGTTGCGCTGCTTGTGACAACATCAGGAGTATCAGCTGACAATGGAGATTTTAGCATCGACTTTGCCGCAGCAGCTCCGCAGTCATACGACCACAGGACTGGTGGCGGCGCCTTTGATGACCGCACCATCGGCGTGGGCAATGACGTTGTTGAGTCGCTGGAGGGCGGCGATTTCTCATGTGGCGATATTGTGACGTACTTTGTCGAAGTTACGGTGGATGATGTCCAAACCGCAGACACTGACGCCCCACAAACCATCGAGATGGATTTTTCGTTCCTGGCTGACACCACCGGTCAATCCGGCGTGGCAATTGGCGACATCATGCTTGTCCGGGTGAACTACAACGAAATTAAGGACCTGATCACTGGCGAGAACAGCGTTGACGACGGTATCGTTGATGATGGTGGCAGTACAGCCACACTCACCAATGAGCACCTCGCCGGATCGTTGTTCACGCCAAAATCTGAGTTGCATGGCACTGTTAAGCTTGACGATCTTGAAAGAGCAGAGCGGGTAGTGGTCAGGATCGATGTGAAGTTGTTCTGTGATCCGGGCATAACAAAAAAACCCACCGGCAATCTGCAAGCAGCACTAACCGATACACGGCTGACCTTTGTTAACGGTGCTGAACCCAGGGGTCCGCCAGAAGCTATTCCAAGTGGAAAACAGACCATCCCCCTTAAACATATCGGCGACATCTGCACCCCTGAGCTGAATATCAAGAAGACCGTGACTACCGCATGCGGTTCATGTCCAGGCTCAGAAACCCTCACCATCACTGCTGGTGATACCGTAAAGTACTGCTATGTGATCACCAATCCCGGTAGCTGCGCCTCCCTGTACAACGTAAAGGTTGTTGATGACAACGGCACTAGCGGTACTGGCGACGATTTCACGGTCATGATTAGCACAGGACTATCGGATGAAGATGGTGATGGATTCAATGATGACCTATCGGCAGGTGGCACTGCCACGGGCGAGGCGACAGTCACCCTAAACAAAGCGGGCACGGTCACCAACATCGCTACAGCGACAGGTAACGACTCTATCATCAAACCAACCACATTGGAGGATTCTGATTCTGCCACGGTGATTGTAAAGGTGCCCCCCAAACCCCCAACCCCGGTCATTGAAGTGACTAAAACTGCGGATCCCACCTCTGTGCCAGAAACCGGTGGTGATGTTAAATTCAGTATCAGAGTGATCAATAAGGGTCTTGAAAACATAACCATCGACTCGCTGTCTGATACCGACTTTGATCTGAGTGTGCAATGCCCGAATGCACAAGGCACACTACTTCAACCAGGCGAGACCTACACCTGCAGGTTCACCGAGTTTATCACAGGCAATATGGGCGAGAATCACGTAAATACTGTGAATGTAGTTGCATCGGACGATGATGGTAACACCGCTACTGATTCGGACACGGCGACCGTTAAGTTCACACCCACCCCACCAGTTGCGCCCACACCTACTCAACCCATCACACCTATATTAGTTCCAACCATGACTTCAATTGGAACTATATTGCTCGCCGGGTTGCTCGGTTTAATTGGTGCCGGCGCGATCATGAGGAGACACTGACTCCTCTCTTTTTTTATGGTATATATATTATAACGTTCAGTAACTCTACGCACCATTTTCATTTACGAAAACGTATATCGCCAGCCATACCCGGAGGGCATTTCTCACTCGCAAACTTTTCACCAAACCCGGGGACACGTTCTTGCCCATAATATGCCGCCACATACACGCACCGCTCCTGTAGCATTGATGATACAGGGATCGCATTGATCCTGCATTGAGCCGTATTTGGCAAAGGGACACTTAATTGCCGCGTTCTGCCAATATTAGCTTGTGATACCAATGTACACCAACACAACAATCAGACAGATCATCCGGCAGGGGATGGTCACACTCATAGCAATCATGGCGATCGCAATCGCTACCTCACCAGCCTCCTGCAGCATCCATCACAGCGGGGACAACGCTGATCTCAGGATCACCGTAAACGAACTATCACCACAGCCCGTTGAGCCAGGACGTGATCTTGTCCTTGCAGTTACAATCAACAACCTTGGCGGAGGTGTGGCAAGTGACATCATGCTCACAATCATGCCGGATTCGCCGATCATCCTTAAGAACGAGAACGATCGAATTATGCGATTTGATATGATCATCGGATACGGCGCCCGCGTCGAGACATACCTGCTGCACATAGATCCTGCTGCGGTAACAGGTAATTATGAGATCGAACTCGGGACAACGTGGACCACTGACGGAGCGCACCGCGAGCAAAACCTGACAGTTCCGGTTGTGGTGCGTGGCACGCC
>RXIK01000187.1 GCA_004211975.1 Methanosarcinales archaeon
ATTTTTGGGTTTTGAAGATAATCACTTTATTAAAATATATATTTTTTACATGGACATGTAAAGCCTCCTCTGTTGAAATTGGATAGGCTATTCCACCACAGTATAACAATAATATTCTTCAAATGTTTAAAACCACTATCAGTAGAAATTATGAAAAATGGATAGCGACCTGCGGAATGTCAGGTATAAACAAAATATTTTTCAAATATTCAAAACCGCTATCAGTAGAAATTGTGGAAAATGGATGGTGACCTGCGGAATGTCAGTTAATTGGGTGTGTTGTGATGATCTCTGTTTTATTGTGTTGTTCTTGGTGTGAATTGACTCTCAGTAGGTTGTCATCTATTTTCCACTGTTTCTGATGGTAACGGTTTTGAATATTCACAAAATATTACTTTTGTGTTGTGGTGGCGTAATCGATCCGGTTTAGCAGGGAGTGCTTTTACATGTTTATGTAAAAATATGTATTTTAATAAAGTCATTATCTTCAAAATCACAAGCATTAACCACTTGCAAAAAACACGTGTGGAACACAAGTCCCACGCACCTCATACCAACAATTGTACCGCCCTTCATCCGCGCGCGTCCCAGGCACGGAAATGTCCCGGACAGATTAGTAGTATTCAGAATTAATTATGCCCTCAGCAACGAACCACGACCAGGTCTCCACAACATGGATCTACGGCGTGATCAAAATCCGCAGCACTCCTCTGCTCGCGGACGTGCCAAACCTAACCACAGTCACAACTGGTTTTCCAACGATTCTCCAGGGTCGTTCCGGTTACATCGATCATCCTTACAGCCGCATCCGTTTTTAAAGGGATGATAAGCCAAACTTTTTTTAGGATCTCCGCTCTAAAATCCTGTGCCCCCCGATATAACGTCTTCGGGTGCCTTTTCGATACCGGGGGTATTATTATCTAATTGCTCGAGTGTTTTTATCCAATGTGCGAAGGATTCAAGTCCGTAAACTCGCTTTCAACTGAAATTCCATTTTGGATGACATCTTCCGCTTTTTCCACGATCCGCTGAACTGTGGTAACCGGAATGTCGCGTCCGCCAAGCCCGATCACAAGCCCGATCACCGGAACGCTGATATCACTGTTGTACATGCCTGCTTTGATCTCGGTTGTGACCGCTCCTTCACCGGTTCCAAGCGAGATGTTCTTGTCGAGCACAACAACCACTTTTGCATCAGCAACCACTTTTTTGATTTCATCAAGTGGAAACGGTCTGAACGCGCGGATCTTAAGTAGTCCAACCGGTTTTCCTTTGCTTCGCAGGTCGTCAACCACATCCCGTAGAGTCCCGACTAATGATCCCATCGCAACAAGAATGATCTCTGCATCGTCCGTGTGGTATGTGTCGATCAGACCGCCGTAGTGTCTGCCAAACATTTCTTCGAACTTCTTTGCTGCATCTTCAATTTTTGGTCGTGACGCATCCATTGCCTGCTCCACAAGATATCGGAAGTCCATGTAGTATGCAGGATCAACAAACATGCCAAATGACGCTGGATTATCCGGGTCAAGCACCCGCAACGGCTTAAACTGCGGGATGTATTCGTCCACCTTCTCCTGATCAAGGAGTTCAACCGGCTCAAACACGTGTGACAGAATAAAACCGTCCATGCAGACCATCACCGGAAGCGAGACCTCCGGGTCCTCACCAATCATGTACGCCTGCGCCGTTGCATCAACAAGCTCCTGCGCATCCTCAATGTAAAGCTGGATCCAGCCCGTGTCCCGCTCTGCAATGCTGTCCTGATGATCGTTCCAGATGTTGATCGGCGCCGACATTGACCGGTTCACGATCGTCATCACAATCGGAAGCCGCATGCCCGCAGCATTAAAGAGCACCTCGTGCATCAGCGCAAGTCCCTGTGACGTGGTTGCCGAATAGGTCCGTGCACCCGCAGCACTCGCCCCAACAAGTGCGGATAACGCCGAGAACTCACTCTCAACATTAACGTACTTTGAGTCAATCACGCCATCAGCAACAAACTGCGACAGGTCCTCCACAATATGTGTCTGCGGCGTGATCGGATACGCAGATATCACGTCAGGTCTACACATCGCAGCCGCATGTGCAACCGCATACGAGCCTTCAACAACCTGCCTTCCGGTTTTCAGTTCTCCAGTCATTTCTCCTCCAGAACCATTTCTATGGCGTCTTTCGGGCATTCAGCCGCACAAATTCCGCAGCCCTTACAATAATCATAATCAGCCACAAACGTGTCACCACCCTCAATCCTGTGAACAATTCCCTCGGGACAGAAGGTCTCACATGTGCCGCATCCATTACAGAGCTCCGCGCTAAACACCGGAATAAATATTCTCCAGCCACCAGTCTTGTTCGCAAGACTTGATCCAACCTCACCAATTGGCGCGTGCGGAATCATGCGCCCACCACCAGGTCATAAGCACCCTGCACCGCATCGGCATTCTTCTCTCCAACCTTCCCGGGGAATCGATCCTGCACCGCATGTTTAATTGAACCCGCAGTAACCACACCACTTGCGCCTGCGAACGCGCCGAGCATCACAGTATTCATAATTGGCTTTCCGATGATGTCAAGCGCTATACCGGTTGCATCAATCGTCCTGACCTCGGCTTTTGTCTTAAGGTTAAGATCCTCTGGCTTGTGCTCAGTATTAACAATAATTATGCCCTCCGCCTTCAGTCCACCGGCAACATCAACTGTTTCAATCAATGTTGCATCCTGCACAATCACATAGTCCGGATCATACACCTGGCTACGCAGCCTGATAACAGTATCTGATAAACGCACAAAAGCCATAACAGGGGCGCCCCTCCGCTCCACGCCAAACGCGGGGAACGCCTGACTGTACAAGCCGTCCTCAAAAGCCGCAATCGCAAGCAGCTCAGCAGCAGTAACCGAGCCCTGTCCACCGCGACCATGAATCCGAATCTCCTTCATGATCATACGTCAATCATAGTTACGCATAAGTTTATCGGACTTCGCGGCCAACCACAAACA
>RXIK01000188.1 GCA_004211975.1 Methanosarcinales archaeon
CGACATTCGTGCGATTCGTTCATTCGTGCCATTCGTGATCCTTTATGCCGATTTTATCACGAATTTCACGAATGTGCCGAATGCCACGAATTTTAACAGATTGTTTTCTGGCAAGCCCTAAGAACAGCTCTGCAACAATGATGCTGCCCACATCCACACAAGCGTGATCTTGCGTGCCGGGATGCAAACACACACCCCGGCACCCGGTGTTTCTATCACAAACCGGTTTTTTCTGCCGCAGCTTGCAGGATCATGAGGGCATCTACTGATGTAAGCCAACCATCTCCGTTCATGTCACCCCACATCCGTCCAATGCCCTGCGAATTCACCCAGTAGCCTGCCGGAGTGCTGTTATCCAGATCCCAGGCATCAGGCACGCCGTCACCATCAGTGTCGGTATCAGGAATGGTGCCCGGTTGTGGTGGTGTTGGTTCTTCACCGCCGATCGTACGCTCAACGAACGGGTAGAACCTGAGCACACCCACATCATCTGCGGTCTTAAAGTACATATCACCCATGATGTGTTCAGTGGTGTCACAACCCAACTCAATACTGCCATCCTTGTTGGTGAGGCTTACCCAATCGCTACTCGCCGTTGTCACTTCCATGACTCCAAAGGTATCGCCAATATCAATATCCATAATCACGTTATCAATCAGGAATACATGAGTCACCTGAACAATGTTTGTATCGGTTCCTCGGTACACCGCATCAACATAGCAGTGGAACACCGGAACATCATCCACCCCATCAATATCATCGGTATAGCTGTATGTTCGCTTCTGATCTGACACACCAGCTGATGAATCGATCACTTCACTGTCAAGTTCCTTACCGTCCTTCGAAAGTGAGAACCATACTCTGCCACCTTCAAGATCAATTTGCTGAGCAGTGAGAGCAAACCCACCACCAAGATCCCATGCCTCGCCGGTGGCTAAGGTCATCTTGTCATCACCCTCAAACTCCACAAGTAGTTTGGACAGCAGGTCTGCGTTACCGTTCACTGCCACATACTTCTCTGCCAGCCAGCCTTCAAGGTAGTACCCCGAGTCACCTTCGATCAATACACCATACGCCTCATTGATCTCATACTGCTGATACTCCGGATGTGTTGAATACGTCAGGGCATCCATGTCAATCGTGCGATCTGCATCGTTCAATGCACCCGCGATCGTGAGCTCTTCTGTGAATATGCCATCGTCCAAGTCATACCAGAACGCAGCGAAGTTGGTTGCATCCCAGACCAGGTTTACAACAGTGTCTTCCATGACCGTGCCGCGTATCCCCACCGCATCCACCAGCTCCGCGCTCGCTGGCACCACAAACACCGCAGCCACAAGCACAATCAATACAATTATTCGTTTGTTCATATTCACCCCCTGCGTTCATGCCGCATAAATTTATCGCTCAAACGGGACTGTCACGCCATCAGGAGTTACACGAGATTCCACGAATCTGTTCAAGTGCGTTGAAAGAGAAATCTGTGTGATCCGTGTTAATCTGTGGCTAAAAACTTTTGTCAGCCACAGATTTCACAGATGGGCACAGATTACAGGTTATTTACCAAAGAACTCGATCCATTCAAGAGATTTCATGCGGTATTTGAGCTCATCCGACAGCACCACCTGCAAGGATATGACCCAAGCACCACATAATGTGATACCCCCGCTCAAACCAAGAATCGCAAACAATGAGTCCTGGCACTTAGAAACCCCGATCAACCAGAATTTAACTTCTCAGAACTCACCCTATCCACAGGATATCGCTTAGTATCGCGCTCGCAGTCTCGATTGAGCCTGCGCCGATCCCGCCAATCGTGATTCTGCCTGCAAGCTCGGTCTGGATGGATGCAAGATTGAAGGTGCCTTCGATGTTCAGCGGATGGTTTCTTGGCACCATCTTGGGTGCAACCTTAAGCGTTCCGTCCTGGATCTCCCCGATTAATTTTATTGTGTATCCACCATCTTTTGCTAGTTTGAACGCTTCCGGCGTGATCTTTGAGATGCCGGTCACATCCACGTCCTCATAACCGGCATCCATCCCGAATACCGAGTTTGCAAGGATTACGATCTTTGCAACGGTATCGATCCCATCAACATCCGCAGTTGGGTCTGCTTCGGCGATACCGAGTTCCTGCGCTTCCCCGAGTGCATGCTCGTACGACACGCCTTCATCATCCATACGCGATAGTATGTAGTTGCAGGTCCCGTTCAACACGCCCTCGATTGCAATAATCCGGTTTCCAGCCAGAACCTCCTCTGAAAGATTGATGATTGGCATCGCTCCACCGACCGTCGCCTCAAACCTGAAATGAAGATTGTTTTTTCTTGCGAGCCCGCATAATTCCGAGTATTTTGCAACAAGCGGACCTTTGTTCGATGTGACAACGTGCCGCCCCATCTCAAAAGCCTTCCTTATGTGAATAAGCCCGATCCCACCGGTCTCCATCTCAGTTGGCGTTGTTTCGACCATGATCTCATGATCCACGCTCTCGATAACGTCAACCGCGGTCATGTCAGTGGTTGCAACCGTTCCCGTATTCTTCTTTCGCTTTAGCGCTGCTGCAAGATCAACGCCACTTTCATCCACAACCGCACCGCGAGAGTCTGCGATCGCAACCACCGTAACCGGGTGGTTCGTGCGCATCAACACATCCGCAACGCCCTGTCCAACTGCGCCAAACCCAATAATCGATATTCGTAAAGTCATAGTCGTACTAATCCTGTTACCTCATGTCTATGATGAATATCTACGGTGACCTACAAATAACTACCCGCATTTCCGCAGGTCCCTGGAACAGCGCCAACAAAAATCAGTGCGTTTCCATCCGGAACCTGCGCTGCACGATATAGATGCTTATCAGAACCATTCCTGCCAGAAACACACCAATGATCTTCGCCTCGAACGATGTTGCAAACCCGTGCTGGGATGCCCACAAGCCGCTTCGCGTAACAAATGTTGCGAATATAACCAGGAGGAATGATAGCATCAGG
>RXIK01000189.1 GCA_004211975.1 Methanosarcinales archaeon
GATTAACACAGAAATCTTGTGGTTCCCATAAGTTTCTCGGGGGCAGGCACCACTCAATCACCTGTCCCCCAGAACCTCTCCAAGAAACTGCCCCGTGTACGACCCCTTGGTCCTCACAATCTCCTCCGGCGTCCCCGCGGCAACAACCTGCCCGCCACCGTCGCCACCATCAGGTCCAAGATCAATGATGTGGTCTGCTGACTTGACAACATCAAGGTTGTGCTCGATCACGACCACCGTATTACCCTTCGCCACAAGATCGTTTAGCACCGTGATCAGCTTTTTCACGTCATGGAAATGAAGACCGGTTGTTGGCTCATCAAGGAGATAGATTGTTCTTCCGGTTGCCCTCTTGGAAAGCTCCCGTGTCAGCTTGATTCGCTGGGCTTCTCCTCCTGATAGTGTTGTTGCGCTCTGCCCCAGCTTTATGTAGTCAAGACCAACCTGTGAGAGCGTCACAAGCTTGTTTCTGATCGACGGGATGTTTGAGAAGAGCATCATTGCCTCTTCCACACTCATTGCAAGGACGTCAGCGATTGTTTTTCCCTTGTACCGGACTTCAAGCGTTTCCTGGTTGTACCGGCTGCCTTTGCATTCCTCGCACTCAATGTAGATATCAGGCAGGAAATTCATCTCGATCCTGATCAGCCCGTCGCCCTGACAGGCTTCACACCGCCCGCCCCGAACGTTAAACGAGAACCTGCCCGGCTTATATCCCCGCAGTTTCGCCTCCTTGGTCTCTGCAAAGACCTTCCGTATCTCGTCAAAGACCTTGGTGTATGTTGCCGGGTTGGAGCGGGGCGTCCTCCCAATCGGGCTCTGATCAATCACAATGACCTTGTCAATCGGCGAATCAAATTTAAGATCGTTAAACGCACCCGGAATCTCCCGTGACCCGTAAATCTGTCTCATGAGGGCTTTATACAGGGTGTCATAGATGAGCGTTGATTTTCCGCTCCCTGAAACCCCGGTGACAACCGTGAGAAGCCCGATCGGGACTGCCACATCAATGCTCTTTAAGTTGTTCTCCCGGCAGCCCGCAATCCTGATGTACCGCTTGCTCGTTCTGCGCGTCTCTGGCGCCCCAATCACCAGGTCTTTTGAGAGGTACATGCCGGTGAGCGAATCCGGGTTTCTCTCGATCTCATCAGGCGTTCCCTCAGCAACAACCCATCCACCATGCAGTCCTGCGCCAGGACCCATGTCAATAACATGATCCGCCTGCCTGATCGTCTCCTCATCGTGCTCCACCACAATAAGGGTGTTTCCCATGTCACGGAGCTTTTTGAGGGTGTCAATCAGTTTACGGTTGTCACGCTGATGCAGGCCGATCGTGGGTTCATCAAGCACATATAGCACGCCGGTTAAGTTAGATCCAATCTGGGTTGCAAGCCTGATCCGCTGGGCTTCACCGCCCGACAGCGTGCCCGCACCGCGGGAGAGCGTGAGATACCCAAGACCCACCTTCTCAAGAAAGTCCAGGCGCGAGCGGACCTCTTTTAATATCTGGTGTGCAATCTCCTTCTCTTTATCAGTCAGAGAAAGACCCCCGAAAAACATGATGCAGTCCGCAATCGAGAGGTCTGTGATATCGATGATGGACTTACCCCCGATCCTGACCGCAAGCACCTTCTCCTTGAGCCGCTTTCCCCCGCAACCCGGACAAACAGATATCCGCATGAACTTCTCAAGCTCCCTCCGCCTGTAATCAGACTTGGTCTGCCCATAAAGCCGCTCTGCCTGCGGGAGCAGTCCTTCCCACATACCTTTATGCGACCAGTGCGCATCCCCGTTCTTCATACTCATATCAAACCGTATCTGCTCATCAGAGCCGTACATCAGCGCGTCATACTGCTTCTTTGTAAGCTCCGCAATCGGAGTGAAGATGTTAAATCCAGAGTGGTCTGCCACAGCGGCAAGCTGCTGCACCCGATACCCATCAAAAAAGTTGCGGTACATCGCAACAGCCCCATCCGCCATAGCAAGACTCATGTCAGGAATAATTAAAGCAGGATCAAACTCCATCTTAATACCAATACCATTACATTCCTCACACGCACCAAACGGGCTGTTAAAAGAGAACATCCGCGGCTGAAGCTCTTCAAAAGAAATGCCGCAGATCGGACATGCAAGACTCGCAGAATAAGTGTGTTCAGCCCCCGCCCCATCTACAGCAATAACAAGCCCCTCCGACCTTGCAAGCGCGTTCTCACAAGCCTCCCTCAAACGCGACCGATCACCCACAGAAAGCCGATCAACAACAATCTCAATATCATGTTTAACATATCGCTCAAGAACAATCTCCTCATCAGTCCGGCATATCCGCCCATCAACCCGCACCCGAGCATACCCCTCACCATCCAAATCCTTAAAGAGCTGCTGATACGTGCCCTTCTTCTGCCGGACAATCGGGGCAAGAATCATGATCATACCAGTGGATTCACCGGAGTCGCCCAGATCACCCGATTCACCCAATTCACCTGAATCACCTGAATCAACCAATTCGCCAGAACTGCCAGACTCGCCGGACTTGCCGGATTTACCCACCTCGGACGCAAGCAAGTCAGCAATCCGCTCAGGCGACTGCGACTCAATCCGAATACCATGAACCGGACAATACGGCACCCCAACCCTCGCAAAAAGCAGCCGCAAATAATCATAGATCTCGGTCACAGTGCCAACAGTACTCCGCGGATTCTTAGAAGTCGTCTTCTGCTCAATCGAAATCGCCGGAGAAAGCCCCTCAATAGTATCAACATCCGGCTTGCTCATCAAACCCAGAAACTGGCGGGCATACGCAGAAAGCAACTCAACATAACGCCGCTGCCCCTCCGCATAGATCGTGTCGAACGCAAGCGTCGACTTACCAGAACCCGAGACGCCGGTTATCACAATCAGTCTGTCCCGCGGGAGCGTTACCGTGATATCCTTGAGGTTGTGTTCCCGTGCTCCTTTAATGATGATTTCTTTCATTGCTTATGTGA
>RXIK01000010.1 GCA_004211975.1 Methanosarcinales archaeon
ACCATCTGAATGCGAGCTTAAATCACGCAACAATCTCAGAGATTGATGACCACGGCATGATTCCGAGTGCTGCGGTTCTTGTTCTTAAGCGTGGACAGAGAGTGCCGGAACCAGATGATGTCCCGATCGCAATGGGCGAAATCACTGACACGGGCATACATTACATCTCAGAGGACACCTTCGGCGCAGTATACGGAACGCTCAGGTTCGCAATCCAGGATCGATTTGATCGAACCGTTGGATACCGGGAAGCAGCAGATATCGTGATCTGTGCGGTGCTTGAAGAACACGATCCCGACTATGATTTCTGGTTAAATGTCACCGCGACCGAAGACCCCACGCGAACGCTGAGAGTCTTCACGGACCCCCACACCAATAAGACACAGGACTATGTGACCGAGATCTGCTTCTGCGATGCGGACTGTGACAACACGTTTGACAATAACGAGACTGTGGTTTACAGGACCACCACCCGTCACGATGGCACATTTGCGCTGCGGCTGGATAAAGGGGAGTACAGCATCTATGCCAGATACTAACACTGACCTATGGAAACTGGTGACGATCGTTGTGGTCGTGATCGCGTTAACCTCAATCATGTTAAACATACATTTTTATCTTAATGATAATTCTGAGACTACGCCCGGTGCCGATGATAATCGGGCAAACAATTCCAACATGTCAAATGCCTCAAATGTGTCAGGCGAAAACAAAACAACGATGCATAAAATCGCTGTTGTAGGGGTCACACCAGGTGGCACAACCGAGATCAAGTGAAGATACGTCCCGCGAGAGGGCAACACTTATGTGATGTCACAACTTGATTATAAACATAGCAGCAAGTGTTAATACTCTGCTAATATCTCAAACCAATCCAAGGTTTGTAACATGGGGACAAAACACAGGAGGACTAACATAAATGAAAACCAAAATATCCTTGATATGCGTAGTGATTCTGCTGGCGATGGCTGTGCCTGCGCTGGCTGAGCCGGATCTGAGTGTGACTGACATTCTCGTTAATCCAGGCGACGTGCGCAATGAGGACATAGTCCGGGTCTACGTCAATCAGAGCAACAGCATCTCTGCGGTCGTGTACAACGCCGGACCTGATGGCGTGGCGGGCGAATTTGACGTCTGCTTCGAAGCAGACGGAACTACAATAGGTTGCACCGCTGTAACAGGCGGTCTTGCCGTGGATACGAACACAACGGTGAGCATCGACTGGACGCCGACATGTGCGAATTATTCGGTTGCGCCGGGGTTTCCGCCACAGTCGCTCGCACTCACGATAAACGTGACTGCTGACTGCAACTGCAGTAGCTGTCAAAGCTGCCCGGACGATGGAAGCTCTGGAAAAATAACCGAAGGCAACGAGACAAATAACACGTTCTCGAAGGTCATCCCGGCTCTGCAGACATATTCCTCATACAATGTAATCGGCGGCATCGTCAACAATGGCTACAGGAGCAAGAACTTCGACTGCAACACCACAGAAGAGCCACTTGACCAATTCAAGTATTATGACCTGGTTGGTGGCGGTGTGGAATACAACGTGAGTGGTGAGAAGGTCAGTACCTTTGCTCCGCAGGCAACCAGCACAAGAGTCCACCACATCGATCTGCCAGATGGCGCAACCGTGCAGAATGCAAGGCTCTATGTCTACTGGTACGACAAATGGGGTAACTACAAGACATATCCTGGCGGATGCCTGGCAAATCTGAGCGTGAACTTCAGTGGCACGAATCTTGCGCCGGAAAAGGTGTATCAGGACTCAAAATCATTTGGATATTACCAGTCACCAAAGGGGAGTTCTGTCTTCAATGCAACTTCGCTTCTGAGCGGGTCAGGAAACTATACCGCGGTTGTCAAGAACATTGAGTTCATCGGAGGCAATAACACGACGCTGCTTGGTGAGATGCTAACTGTGGTCTACTCTGATGTGAGTGGTGGCTACAAGGTCCGGATATGGGCGCTGGAGGGAACTGATTACCTTATGGCAGCAGACGAGACTCATGGCAGCCATGACTATTCGGTGTCGCCGGCAGAGGCAACAGCGACTGTAGCGTTTTCCGGAAGCATCAATCTGACAACTGCGGTCAGTGCGAGACTTGTTGCGGTTGTATCGCAGGGCATGGGACCCGGATCAAACCTGCTATTCAATGGTGATATTATCAAGACTGATGCATGGGACACGCCAACCGAGGCGCATCCGTTGAGTGCGATCAACATCGAGGATATCTCTGTTATGACTAACTTGTCTGCAATTGGCAACAACATGGGATTCCGCGACAACGGCACCAGTGGGATGCAGGCATCGAACGCATATCTCGTGGTCAGTTACGTGCCAGGTGATGTGACCGGCGATGGTGAGGTGAACATCTGCGATGCGACGCTTCTCTTCAACTGGGTCTCGTTCCCGAATGAGCGGGAGACGACGTATGCACTCGCCAATGCGGGCAATGCGGATGTGACCGGTAACGGCGTGGTTAACATTGGTGATGCGGTCTTGTTGTTTAACTGGGTCTCGTTTGAAAATGAGCGGGGAACGACGTACGTTCTACGGTGAGTTGGCAGTGAAGGGAGCGATCCCTTCACTCTCTTCTTGCGGTATGGAATTGCAGCGGCACATGGTGTGAGGCTGGCTGGAATGATGCCAGGTATCTTTTCAACTCAGACATCGAAGGGTCACCCACAAAGAATCCTGACTTTCGGCGAACTGAAATAAACATCCCGTCTATCGTCACGGTTTTTAAGTTGTTTGAAATCACCGCAGAGTTTTGTCGCTCTCTCGTTCCTCTGCGCCCTCCGCGGTTAAATTTCTTGCTTTAATAACCATAGTTTTAACTATATGGTATTGAGCATGTATATTTTTGTGGAAAATTTGCTAAAAACCCATAATTTATTGAGTGCAATCAAAAACAGCGTTTGTTGGGGCTAACAAATACATCGCATTTGTGTGACCTGTTTTGGGCAGTAAGTTACATTTCACCGAAAAATGGGAAGAATATATGTTCCTTCACACCGATGAACACTTATGAAAACAAGCGTGCGGTTCTTGTTGGTCGCTGCCGGGATCATATCTTTGTCTCTCACTTTTGTGACCGCGGGGCTTGGCTTTGGCGAGCATCTCTCTGATCCGACAAACTGCAGGAGGTGTCACGCAACGATATATGAGGAGTTCACCACCACCGGTGCACATGCAAGCATCACGTGTGGCGACTGCCACCAGAACACTGACCTTGATCACAGCGTTCCGCTCTCATTTAATCTCTCATGGCTTGATGTGCCAGCCGACACGCCGCACACCGCCGTATCGGTCGAGTGCATCGACTGCCATCCGCACGTGATGAATGAGCTGAGTAATAGCGGTGAGGTGCATGCCAGATTCTATGAAAAGAGCCTGGCGTATCAGCCAGATCGCCCGAATGCAGCCTGTGTTGCCTGTCACACCCACGCAGACGTTGAGCTTAAGCGGACTCGCATGGCATATATAAGTTATATTGTGAGTTGTGATGGGCGTGGCTATAATGTGAGCTTGAACGGGTCAGACGACCTTGGAGTGAACCGGACAAGTTATGCTGATTGAGTTAATAGTTAAATGGTTAAACGGTGTGTATGTGTGTAGTTAAGATAAAATGGTGATGTAAATGACCGGGAAAGGATTGAGACATGCTGCGTTTGTTGTGTCGCTAATTATGCTGTTTGCCGTCTCCACGCATGGTTGTCTGGATGTGGGTGACGCTTTTAAGACGAAGAAAGTCGTGCAGGTGAACGCAAGGATTGGTGAGGTGCCGCGTGAGGATGGTGTGATACCAAAGATCATGATTATTGACGCAACCACACGCGAGATTAACCTTCTTAAGTACCCGAAGGATATTCCCACAAACCTGCCGGGCATGTATGTGCATGTGATCCATACCAGCCATCGCATTGACTACTGGTCATCGGTTCCGTACACGGGTCCCGGAGACTACGAGATCACGGTTGGCTTGAGAACTTTGCCGCCTGAGGGGTCTGACGTGCGCGTGATCGTTACCGTGAACAACGAGGACGGCGACCGTATTGCGGTGAACGAAACAAAGATCGTCATCTGAATATAACTATGCCGGCATGTTGGTTGGTCGCATGACAGCGACTGTGCTTTCTGGCAAGAAAACAGCCGCTGAGGGGCGCAGAGGAACAAGAGAGCAGAGACTTTTTATTATTTTCTGGTTACCCGGGGTTGTCTTGTGTAAGCACAACTGATAAAATTGAGCGCTATCGATCTGAAAAGTCATTTATATCGTTAATCTGTGAAATCAGTGTTTATCTGTGGCTAAAAGTTTTATTTGCCACAGATACTGTTTGCAGGATTGGCATCATGTTGTTCAACCGACCAGAACAAATTAAAAAGTCTCAGAGAGCATTTAGCCGTTTACATCCCGTCCGCATTCATCTCTCGCACCCCGCGGTTAACTCTCCCTGTTTGGTTGCAGTATACTTCATGCCACAGGTAGTTTCTGCATAGTGAAGTTCTCTGATGGTGGTTTCAGGTACTCTGAGCGGTTACATCCGAAATTCCGAAATCCGGGGGCTGCCAGTCGCAACAACAGAAAGTTTAATTTAATCTATGCACACAGTCGTCAGGGATGCCGGCAGGAACAAAAAGTGATGTTATCGGTGGCGATGGCAATGATGATGGGTATGGTGACGGTGTGATCATTGGGCTTGAGGTTCATGTGCAGCTGAACAAGCTGCGTTCAAAGATGTTCTGCTCGTGCAGCCTTGATTATCATAATGCGCCTCCGAACACTCATACATGCCCGGTATGCCTTGGGCTCCCGGGGTCGCTGCCTGTTCTCAACAAATCTGCTGTGCAAAATGCTATAAAGGTCGCGATTGCACTTAATTGCGGGATACTTCCACAGACTCAGTTTTATCGTAAAAACTATTATTATCCGGACTTACCTAAGGGGTTCCAGACCACACAGTACGATTATCCAATATCAACCGATGGACATCTCACGATTGACGATGACCTTGGTCATGGCACCAGACATGTCAGGATCAACCGCGTCCACATGGAGGAAGATCCTGGAAGGTTAGTTCATGAAGGCTCAATCGACCGATCAAAGTTCACGCTGATCGACTATAATCGTGCAGGCGTGCCTTTGCTTGAGATCGTGACAGAGCCAGACCTGAGAAGCCCTAAAGAAGCAAGGAGGTTCTTAAACAAGCTCAGAAACATCATCGAATACCTTGGTGTCTCGGATAGCGATCTGGATGGTGCGCTTCGGGTGGATGCGAACATCTCGCTTTCTGGCGGCGCGCGGGCGGAGGTCAAGAACATCTCATCGTTTAAGGGTGCGGAACGCGCATTGTCGTTTGAGATCGTGCGACAGAGGAATGTGTTGCGCCGCGGTGATGTTGTTGTGCAGGAAACCCGGCATTTCGACGAATTACGTGGTGTCACGATTTCGTTACGGACAAAAGAGACTGAGCACGATTACAGGTATTTCCCGGAGCCTGATCTGGTTCCGATGATGGTTATCGACTGGGTGCCCAACATCAAAAAAACGCTTCCTGAACTGCCGGATGCCCAGCGAGAACGGTTTTTAGGGGAGTATGGCATAACAGGGAACCATGCTACCTCGCTGACGCTTAACCCAAAACTTGCACAGTTCTTTGAGGATGTTGCGCACGAAATCGATCCGAAGACCGGCGCCTCATGGATTGTGGACGTGTTAAGTGGCGAACTCCATTATCGGGATCTTAAGATCGATGCATTCAAGGTGTCGGACATGGGTGAGATCCTGAGAATGTTTCTGGATGGCGTGATCGCTGAAAGAGGCGCAATCACAATCATACGGACGATTCTTGATGATGGTGGAACTCCCGCCGGGATCGTGTCTGAAAAAGAGCTTGCAAAGGTGGAGACTGATGTGGTCGCGTCAGCCGTTGATGAGGTGCTTGCCGAATGCGGTGATGCGGTTGTTGATTATAGGGGTGGCGAGGTAAAAGCGCTGAATTATCTTGTTGGACAGGTGATGAAAAAGACCCGTGGGCGTGCGGATCCTCCTGATGCGCGGATGCGGCTGCTTGAGAAGATGGGGTGAGCTCTGCGCTGGTTAGCCGCGTGTCATGGCGTGTTATCCGCTGGAACCGTGCGTGTTTGGCTAACCACAAGGCAACTATCCCGGTATGTTGATTGGTCGCACAATTGCGATTCTGTACTTTCCGGAAAGAAAAATAGGGGACTTATTATTATTTTCTGGTTACCCGGGGTTGTCTTGTGTAAGCACAACTGATAAAATTGAGCGCTATCGATCTGAAAAGTCGTTTATATCGTTAATCTGTGAAATCAGTGTTAATCTGTGGCAAATAAAACTTTTAGCCACAGATCAGCGCGTATTTCACTGATTTATACTTTGCACCGCCACAAAATCAGTGAAACGCAGGTTTGGGAAGCTTGAACGCTGTGAATGGGCTTGTGGAAGTGCTTTCTGATATCGTAGTTGGCGCAGAAGGCGTTGTAACAAAGGTGCTCGGAATGGTGGAAGTCTTGCCTCATGGGTGGGGTCATGATCGATGTCGCTGATCCGACGAACCCCTGCGGGCGTCAATCATGCCGGCACGGATCACCGACCAACGTCTGGTTCGTGGTTTTCCCAGTTGCCCCCGGGCAATGGGGGGTGTAGCAGGCTCCTGCGGACACCAATACTTATATACCCCAACCATCATAATTAGCTATATGGTGGGAGTGTAGCAGGACGTTATTATAATAGTAGAGTCTTCCGCCGCAACCGGATACGGGGGTTAAACCAGTGGACACAAAACATCGGGATAAAGACCGAACTGTTGATGATTATATACGGAGAGTCAGCCCTGTCGGGCGATTCTGTGGCAGGATAACCAACATGGCATACAGGGGGAATATGACATGAACATACTGAACAATATGTCAGTTAACAAGAAATTGATGGCTGGCTTTGCGCTCGTGCTGCTTCTGACAGCCGGGCTGGGGATCACTGCGTATTCGCAGGTAACGACTATGAACAACGCTGTCGTGGCGCTTGAGCACGCCGAGGAGGTCAACACCCTGATCGGCGAAGTGAGGCAGCAGGAGAAGAACTACCAGCTCAGGGGTGATCAATCAGCGATTGATAAGAATGCAGAGTTGATCGCCGCGGTTGAGCATAATCTCGCCGCGATACTACCGCTTGCAACAAGTGAGGAGAAGGCAATCATCGCAGATGGCGAGACACGGATTGCGACTTATGAGGCAGCGTTCGCTGAACTTGTGAAAGAGACCGGGGAGATGCATGCGGTCGAGGAGGAGTGCGCAGCCGCTGCGCGGGTTATCGAAAGCAGCATCAAGGGTGCAACCTATCTCGATGCTGCGACAATGCATGCACTGATGCTCGATCTCATGGTGGTGAGGCGTGATGAAAAGAACTTCATCATGCGCGGCGATGAAAAGTCTGTCAGCGATATGGGGGCTGCTATAAGCACACTCAAGGCAGCCATCGATGCATCCGAACTCACTGCATCTGACAAAAGTACGATCAGGGCGGAGGTTGGCGCGTATCAGGCGACCTTTGCAGAACTTGTGAAGATCGAGGATCAGGTCCATGCGTATGTCGCAACGACCGGTCCGCTTGTCACTGATGGAAGGGCTGTTAAAACGCGTGCAGAAGAGCTTGCAGAGAGTGCAATTGCACGTGCGGAAGCTGCAGCAGCGAGTGCGAAGTCTGCGGTTGTTGCGTTTGTTGTGATTGCGATTGTTCTCGGGATACTGATTGCGACTGTAATCTCAAAATCGATCACAAGCCCACTTAACGAGGTCATGATCGGTGCAAACAAGATCAGGGACGGCGACTTTGGGTACGAGATCAAGATTGATTCGAAGGATGAACTCGGAGATCTTGCACGCACGTTTGGCGAGATGAAGGGGAACATACAAGCGATTGTTGGTGAAACCGAACGAATTTCAAGAGAAGCCGCCGGAGGCAACCTGACCGTGAAGCCAGAGATCGAACTTAAGGGCGACTATAACAATCTCGGAAATGCTGTTGACGGTCTGGTTGGCGTGCTATCTAACGCGGTCACCGACTCAAGAAATGTTGGCGAGAGAGTGCTTGCAACAGCGCAGGGAATCTCGTCAGCCGCAGAGGAGATGAACGCGGGCATGGAGCAGCTTGCATCATCATCCCAGCAGGTTGCAGAGGGCTCGCAGAAACTAGCAGAGCTTGCACAGACCACGGCGCGGGACGTTGAGGAAGTGTCATCACAGATCGCGCAGACCTCTGCAAACGCAAGCAGCTCAGCTGAGAAGGGACAGAATGCGGTTAATGAAACAAACGAGGTTCAGGAAGCCGCCCAGAAGACACTTGACGGTCTTGCGCAGATCCAGGAAGGTGTCGCTAAAACATCAGAGACCGTTTCCGAGATGAACACCGCGATCGAGAAGGTCGGAGAGATGGGCGAGGTCATCACTGATGTGGCAGGACAGACCAATATGCTCGGACTCAACGCCGCAATCGAAGCCGCCCGTGCTGGCGAGGCAGGCAGAGGCTTTGCAGTTGTTGCGGACGCTGTCAAAAACCTTGCAGAGAAGGTCAAGGAAGCAGCAGGCGAATCCGGACTGGCGATCGATCACATACAGGAATCCGGCGAAAACGCGATCGGTGCAACCGGCACCGCGGTAGAGGAGGCAACGCAGGGCGGAGAACTTCTACATGTCGCACTGGAAGGAATCACTACTGTGGCAGGGTCGATCGATGAGGTTAACTTGATGGTGCAGGAGATCGATTCCGGCGCAAAGAACATAGCCAAGGTTGTGAAAGGGGTTGTGGTAGGAATGGACGAGGTCGCAAGCATATCCGAAGAGAGCGCGTCCGCCGCAGAGGAGAGCTCAGCAGCGGTGCAGCAACAGACATCTGCAATCGAGGAACTAACATCAGAGACACAGGTGCTCACTGATGTGGCACAGGACATGATGAACGAACTTGGCAGGTTCACGGTGCGAGAGTGAAGAACGGAGGTACGAGACATGGTTGAAGCAAACGCAGCGTCTGATGAAGCGATACTCGTCATATTCACGCTCGCCGACGGGCTATATGGCGTCAACGTCGATCAGGTGCGCGAAATCACAAGCATGCGTGATACCACGCCGGTGCCGAACGCGCCATACTTCGTGAACGGAGTCACCAACCTCAGAGGACAGGTAACAACAGTCACCGACCTCCGGAGACGGTTCGGACTGGAAGAGTCAAACCGGAACGACAACACACGGATCATCATCGTCGAACCAGACGGCGTCCCGATCGGCATGGTCGTAGACTCAGTGAGCGAAGTACTGCGGATGCCGGCAAAAGACATCGAGCCAGTGCCCGAACTTGTGACCGAGTCAGGCGGCAGCGGCATCGATGCAGAATACATCAAAGGCGTCGGCAAACTAGGTGACGGGGAACTACTGATCCTGCTGGACCTCGAGAAGGTGCTTGCCGCGGCGTAAATGCGAGATGAGGTTTTTTTATCCCACGGATCCCGGATAGGGGTCCGCGGGATTGTTCTTTTTTTCGCAAAATGTCCGTTAAACTGATAATTAATAATATGCCAATCTCTTACTGGTCCCTCTTTGAACCAGTATCTTCATGTCAATCAATGATCTCAGGTCGTTTCTCGCTGTTTTATCTGTTATCGAAAATAATTAGCTCTCGGATATCTCGTGCTGCGGTGAACAAACCAACCAGTTATATCGGGCATCTATCAAAACTCGCTCTACTCTGATTTTCGGGAGTTTATCGAGGATTTGGTCTATTTCTAACAGTTTTTATCACGAATTACGCGTTTGGACAAATAGCACGAATTTATTCCGGTTTAGCATTCGTGCAACTTGTTTATTCATGATCTCTAAACACTTAAAACCACACAAACACAATTCACCTATGAAACGTTTGCAACGCAGATCGCCAGAGAGCCGTTTTTTTGCCTCGGCTAAACACATACAATTGCATTAATTGAATCGTAACTACTCCGGTATGTTGATTAGTCCCCCGATTACGATTCTGTACTCTGGCAAGAAAAATAACCGCTGAGGGCGCAGAGGATCGCAGAGTAGTTAACCGTTTATTTCCCCTCCGCGTCCATCTGCGCCCTCCGCGGTTAAATTTTAGGTTCGGCTCAGGTTGTGTTCCGGGTCAAGCAGTGTGGATATAGAGAAGTCACACGATAGTGTTTTTAGGTGCCCTGAGCAGTTACAATGAATCTAAGATTCTCTCTTTTTGATATTGTTATTCGGGCATGTCGCATTTCAAAAATGATTAACAAGATCAGAGAGCAGGTATTGACCCACGGGCACAATACACTCAGGCGCAGAATTAAAGCGACTTGATTCGTGGATGGAAACTGAGATGCAGGTTCGAAAGCTCATGGTGTATCAGGTCCAAACGGCTGGATACCAGGAGGTTGTGGGCAACGTGACATCATACTGGCGCAGCCCGGGGTATGCGTGAATTTTGCCCCGGAGCCCGGGGAAACGCCAAGCAAACACAGTCCCTGTTTCAGGCATTCATGCCAGCTACGTCGGGCGGTGCTCCAGTTCACGGAGAAAAACGCCTGCGGTCATGGTGTCACCCATGCCGACGGTGGTCACCGGGCTTTCGCAGTGTAGTGATGGTGCAACGCAGACTGTGTAGCCGTTTAATTGTAGGTGTACGCCGCCGTTAACCTGTTTTCCATGGTAATACTCCTGCACGCTTAAGCATTCACGAACTCCAGCGTTATTCGGTTGCAGGTTCATGGTTGCGGCGTGTGCTGATGTGATGTTGGCGTGTCCGGATAGGGCAAGTGCACCAGATGCCGACGCACCAAAGTTCAGTGCGTCAATCTCGGATCGTGCATCCATATAGGCAGGGTTAAAGACGCTCACAATAAAATCTCTTGTGTGAATGCACAGTCTTGATATTCCAAGCTCGTTAATAGATTTAACCGATCTTTCAATGATGTTTCTTGCGGAAGTGTCTGCATCATCCTTCAGGAACTCTTCTTCGTTCATGCCGATGCTGTCCACAATATCTGAGAGGCGACTAATTATAAAATCGGTGATGCTGCCGTCTAAGAAGTCGCCGGACTCAAAATGTATCCTTATATCTGGATTCACGGATTTCCAACGTTTTAAATGATCAAGAATTGGCTGTAAACAGTCTATGTACGTGGAACCGTCCGGATACGTGTTGCGAAGCAGATGGAAGCCTGAGATCAACGCCCCATCCATTTCTTTAATGTGCGCAAGAGAATAATCCATGAATGCGTCATCCATATATAGAGAGATGTTTTTTGGATCGTAGGTTGCTATGATGCGGTTGTTGTTCGGCACGCTGATTGTTTTGCCGCAGAGGGTGAGCTCATCCCCTTTTTTGAAGTCGAAGACGTAGTGCAGGGCGTCTTCCTCACATACAACCGTGTCCCCCGGCTTTAACAGGGAAATATCACCGTTTTGGTAAACCGGGATCCGTATCGCATCTCCTGTGAATAGATCAACCTGTTTTCTCGATGGACACGCAACACTCGGGATCACCAGTGATGCCCCAAGATTAGACAGGGCGTCTGCGGCGATCCCGGCGTTTCCACCTAGACGCAGCATCGGTTCACCGGTTAACAGGGACTGAATCGCTGACTCCGGGATGGCGTCAGGCGTATCAACCAGAAACTCGCCCCCTGTTCCGTTCTCCATGTGCATCAGAAGAATAGCGAGAAGATCGCTGATGCTGTTGATCTGGTTCGGTGGATTTCCGATCAGATGCTTAATTTCATCACTAAGATCGTTTTTTTTGATGTACTCGGTGATTTTAGCACCGCTAACGGCACATACCGAGTCTATATTAACGTTGCAGCAGCAAATCACATTCATAAAGACCCTCTGACATCGCCATTATCGGTGCCATACTCCTCATTATTATCGCCACCCAGATATACTGTGCAGCCTGCCCCCTGTCCAACCCCCTCGTCAATGCGAACATCCAGTCTGCTGACGCGATGGTCACCAGTCTTAATCATGCGGGCAAGTTCACCTGCAACATACACACACAAGCTCTCGGCACTCGTTGAATCGATAGGAATAAAGGCAATATCCTCAATCGGTATCTGATATGTCTTATCGCCAATAACAATAACAGCACTGTCGTTATTCTTCGTGATATGGATGCGAGGATCGTTTTCTGCTACGATGACATGATGATCAAACCGGCTGCATATCTGCGCAACCATCTCTTTCAACAGTTCAAAATCAATGATAAACTCTCCGTTGCGTATCCCGTGTGCTCGCACGTTCACCGCATACGTATGTCCATGCAGCCTCCCGCACTTCGGATGATTCGGTATCAGGTGACATGCAGAGAACCTGAGTTTTGCCATCCAACCATCAAGTTCAATCCACAAGACCTCGCTTCCCTGTATTTGTGACATTGTAACGCCTGCATCAAGCCAGAATCTTCTTGATATTTTCGGCGGCTTTATCAAGTTCCACAAGAACAAGTCCTAGACCCGCGTCAGGTGGAGTGAGCGCCACAACCAGCGCCTTTGACCCGGTGCCAACCGCAATCAGCTTCCCATCATTCGATTCAACGATCAATCGATCCGGCACACCCTTTTCAAGCTCGGTGGATGCAGTTTCCGCAGCACCAAGCATTGTTGCCGACATAGCGGCGAACACATCCGCGTCGCCGTTTGGCATGTGTGCTGCCATAAGCAGCCCGTCACGGCTCGCAATCACACTCGATTCGATCTCGCCAGTATTTATAAGATCTAATAAAACTTTGTCAAGCATCTCTGATATAGTCATGATCACTCCCCCGTTAAATCAAAACGTATGCTACATTCCCCGGTTTTTTTGTAATTGTCTGCATTCTTGTGTCCGCCTGCAACGTTCTGGCTGAGTATGTTCTGTATCAGGCAGGTTGCAAGAATACCGACCGGACAGACCCTTGTTGGGGGAATACCGGTCTTTTCACGCACCTCCTTTCCAAGATGGTGCTTGCAGTTTAGCGTTGTTAATATCAATTTATCATCTTCAATAATCACCTGAACATCATCGGCACTAACGCCGCGTTCGAATAACAACCGCAACTTCTCGATATCGGTCAGAGTACTCAGGTCAGTGCCAGCTGCAAGATATTCGATGATGTTTTTCCCGTATCTATGAGATAAGTTCCGGATGATTGCCTTATAACCATTCCCAAACATCATCTGAGCAGATACCATAAAACCCTGTGAGATAATCATCTCCGACTCGATGAACCGATCAGTGTATTTTTGTATCTCGTCCATCGATTCCATTACCATACGTGTTATTATGATATTTGATAATACATAATGTTTTCGCAGGTCACAGGCGCCCCCGGTAATTCACGAGTGTAAGTGTCTCGTACATGAATTGTGGCGACGTGATATTAAGTGCTTAGAGATCACGAATGCCACCAATGAACAAATTTCAGAGACTTTTTATTATTTTCTGGTTACCCGGGGTTATCCGGTGTAAGCACAACCGATAAAATTGAGCGCTATCGATCTGAAAAGTCATTTATATCGTTAATCTGTGAAATCAGTGTTAATCTGTGGCTAAAAGTTTTATTTGCCACAGATGAACGCTGATTCCACTGATTTAG
>RXIK01000120.1 GCA_004211975.1 Methanosarcinales archaeon
TCGCTGATAATGGAATCTACATCTACCATGTGTTCTTTTATCTCGTTTAATTCGGATTTGATAAACATAAGCTCGTCAAAAATTCTGCTACTCAGGTCTATTTCAGGCATCCAATTACCGCTCTGCTATCGCCATCACTTAAAAATACCTGACATGGTACGTGTTTAGCGACACTGTCAATTTTTCCAGTGATATCGCACCGTCAATAGATTCTACCGCAGAGCACGCGAAAATACGATCTGCTAAAGCACGCGGCAAAGCTACTATCACCGAAGAAGACAAACATGATTGCATGAAATGCGCTCTCTGTGGAAAGAAGGAATGTGCGCAGGGCAAGAGTTGCACGGATGTTGCAACAGATATCGACTACGAGCCTGCGCTTGAAACAATGCGAATTGCTGCCGAGATTGAATCAAGATACATGGAACTCACACGCCTTGAAGAGCTGATCCTTTTCTGCAAAAAAATGAAATTCGGGAAGATCGGGATTGCATTCTGCATCGGGCTTTCAGCGGAGGCACGGATCATGCACAAGATCCTTGCACGGGACTTTGAGGTGCACTCGGTCTGCTGCAAGATCGGCGGAACCGACAAAGACGACCTTGAGCTTGTGAAGATCAGGGATCCCGAATCACATGAGACAATGTGCAACCCACTCGGACAGGCAAGTGTCCTGAACACCGCAGAAACCGAGCTGAACATCATCATCGGGCTCTGCATCGGGCACGACATACTATTCACAGAACACTCGAACGCGCCGGTCACAACATTCGCAGTGAAGGACCGCGTGCTTACACATAACCCGCTCGGAGCAGTATATTCAAGGTATTACCTGACGAACGTGTTTGGGCTGGAGTCAAGTGACCCGGACTAAGTTCCGTTGCGGTCTTTAAGTATCACTGAGACAGATAACCACTCGTGACAGAGGCGTTCATTTCAGAAATCGATGTTAGAGAGTTCAGGGCATCAAAAGATGCAACGAGCCTATAAAACTATCAAAATTCAATGTTCTGATCGGGAAGAACAATCCCTGTAAATAGTCCCTCCTTGAAGCCTTGTATCTCATAACTGCTCATACATGTTGGTTGGTCCCCCAACTTTGATCCCGTATTCTCTTGCAAGAAAATGAATGCGTAGAACGCTGAGGAATGCGGAGGATCATGCCATTTACCACCTTTCCGCGCGCTTGGCGGTTAAGTTTTCTGCCTGGTTATAATATGCCCCACGCTCCGAGTGGTCTCTGCATGGTAAAACCCCATGACAATTGTTCGTGTACCTGTGTATTTACTATATTTCCATCCTCACTAACAGCTCTGTTTGCAGCAAGATTAAAATTGGTCAAGTAAGATAATTTTCTAATTGGTGCCACGGTCTGGTTTATGGGTGCATGAGGCATGCCACGATTATATATATATATAATATCAATAATAATAACGTTACCCTGTGACATGCAAAGGAATCTCATGATAAAATGACAGCCCACACCAGGTGACCAACACACTTAAATAGCAAAAGTGATTGGATTCACGCACATCCGCAACAAAGGTAAAACAATTTATGTTGCAATACGCGATGTGTAAAACGCCGCAGTGATGTCTGCGATGTTTAATGAAAAGGATAAAAGCGCTGCAGGACCCGCAGCGCGTATATGTACGCGCTGTCTATGCTTATATGCTTTTCTGTGTTGAGACGCAGGCATCTTTCATGCAACCAAAGATGCGGATGAAATGCCATGCGAAACCCCCGAGGCAGTCCATGGCATGACCAACGAACAACAACAAGGAGGAATATAGACACATGAAAGCAAAAACAGTATTGGTAGCAATTGCCGCCATGATGATGGTGGCAGTTATGATGTTGCCGGCAGTGGCAGTGCCACCGGCAACAACTCAGGCAGAAGTGACTGGAGCTGGATCACCGCCCGTGTTTGAGGAGAAATTCGAACTCAACGACGATGGTGATCCAACCCACGTAACCGACGGAACTCAGGTACTGCCGGTGCCAGATGGTGACAAAGAGGTGTGCGTATACGTCGTAGCACGAGATCCGAACGGCGCAGCCGACATCAACAGGATCTGGATAACAGTGAACAATCCGAATGGTGTAGAGGTAGCGAACGGAGACACATTAAATGCAGGTGAAATCACTGAACTGACCCATGCTGAGGCATGCACAGCCACTCAGGCAGCAGTCACTCAGAATCTCATGATCAGTGCCAGAAAGACGGTGATCGATGACCACGTCGCCGCCAGCGAGTGGAGAATGTGGAAGTTCTGCTTTAATATGGGCAACTGTTACATGTCGGGCGACTACAATGTAACTGCTTATGCAAACGATGGTAGTGGTGGTACTGGCACCATTGTGAACACCTTTGAGTACATAAGCATCAAGGAACTGGCGATCGACTTCGACACCATAAACTATGGTACGATCGTTCCGGGCGTCAAGCAGATCATATCTGGAGACACCAACTTTGGAACAGCAGATGCGCCGACGGTCAGGAACAGAGCAAACGATCCGTTCAAACTGCAGATCAGTGCAGCCGATATGCAGGGCACCAATGCCAACAACAGGATCCTTGCAACCAACCTGGATGCTCACGTCTACGGTAAGGATGCACCTAGCGGCAGTGCGATTGATGAAGAGTTGAATCTGGATTATACACCAGGAATTCTATTCAGCCCGATTATCGATACCTGCAAGACCGAAAAGATCGACTTCTCGCTTCTGCAGGGAACGATCTGTCAGGACACGTACACAGGAACGATAACTCTGGAAGCGGTAACACCATAACCGTAGAAACAGGAGAATAAACATTGAGACGTCCTGGATGATTGTCCGGGGCTCTCATTTATTTATTTTAAAAAGTGATTTCAATGAAAAAAACATCTAAAATTGTATTTGTAGTTGGACTGATACTGATCATACTTTGCTCGAATGCAGGAGCAGTAGGAATCGCGGTCTCGCCATCAAAGATCGAGATGGATGATGTGCTGAAGGGCGCGGAACCTGAACGGGTGTTGACAGTCTTCAACACTGCTACTTACGAGGACACATTCTCTCTCACCGTTACAGGGGATATCAGCAACTGGATATCATTTTACCGTATGGATGACCACGCCACTCCAATAAACAATATAACGATTCCTGCAGAGGCTAAGGCACATGTTCTGGTCAAATTTGCGATACCCGCGGATACCGCAGCAGGGGATGGATACACCTCAAAGATTTATGTGCAGAGCATCCCGCCGGAAGTAGAGGGTGGGCATGCAGCGGTTGTGATAAAGATGCCGGTTGATGTCATGATCAATGTAACCGGCACCCAGACGTTAGCCGGGACCGTTGAGAGCATCGCAACAACCGATACGGAGGTAAATGTTCCGTTAAGGATCAGGGTTGATTTCCGTAACACTGGTAATGTGGTCGCAAAGCCAACTGTGAATGTTGATATATCAAGAGATGGGGTGGTGGTTGACAGTGTAACATATTCGGATAAGGAGATTACGCCAACCCGGAAGGAGACTGTTCGGGTGGAATGGGACACAGCCGAGATTATGAGTGGAGACTATGTGGCGAAGGTATCCGTCTTGCTGGGTGGCGAAGTGCTGGAAACAAAGGAGTTGCCATTCAAGTTGTTTCCGCCCGGAGAACTAACAAGGCATGGAGCACTTAACGATATAGTGTGCGAGGGTGATCCGGCAGTTGGCGCGGTTACAAAGATTCTTGTGACGTTTGTGAATACTGGTGGGATCGATACCAAAGCAAGATTTGCTGGTGAGGTCTATAGGGATGGAAACCTCATCGATACGATCGAGAGCAATGAATTGCTGGTACCGATCAGAGAGTCTGGTACGCTGACTTCGTATCTGAAGATTGAGTCTCCGGGGAGTTATGTGGTAAAAGGGCATGTGGCGTATGAGGGCAGGATGACCGATACAAAGGAACTCTTGTTTGATGTTTCGGGTGTGGCGGCAAAGACTGGTGATGATGAGAATAGCACTAATGGCACGCCTGGTTTCGGTGCAGTCGGTGGACTGTTTGCACTGTTGATACTGGTCTTTGTGCTGCGGATGAGGACTGGGAGGTAGTGGGGTCATGAGCCGGGTATCAGTTGTGTTCGTATTTGTGCTTTTGTTGACGTCTGTTGATGTGGTGCAGGCGATCAGTGCGGCGGCTGGACCCGGGGTTATGATTGTGGATACTCATGTTACGCAGGATTTTCAGGGGGTTGATGAGTATGAGTTGGTGGTGTATAACACTGACATAATTCCCTTGCGGGTGTATTTCACTCTTGAGGGGGATATTAATAACACTTATATTATGGATGTTGAGTTTGGCGATAATGATTTTATCTTGCAGCCAAATAAGAGGCGAACGATTCCGGTGGCGTTTTCGGCGAAGGTTGCTGGCACATATCATGGGAAGATACGGTCATTGTTCAGTGGTGTGCAGGAGTCGGGTGAGAGAACTGGTGCTGATGTTGGATTTGCAGCAGCCACAAAGGTAACGATCAATGTTCATGGTGAGCGCCCGGAAGGGTGTGTTACTGGTGTTTTGGTTGGTGATATCGGGATTGATGAACTGTTGCTGATAACTGCGGAGTTTGAAAATACGGGGGGCGTTGTGGCTTCGCCGCGGTTTAGTGTCATGATACGTAAGAATGGCGAGATGGTTGACACTGTATCTGCGCCTGGCACTGCGATCCTGCCGCGGGATGTGGGTGTGTTGAATGTGACCTGGGACTCGACAGGGCAGGGGACGGGTAATTATACAGCTATTCTCGAGGTTAAACTTGGAGATGATGTGGTGTATGACGATAACCACAATTTTTCGGTTGTGCTGCAACTTGGTTCTGAGTCGTTGCAATCAGCCACTCATGCGGCGATTGTGCGAACTCCGCATGATGAAAGTGAAAAAGCACCTCTTACAATATATCCCCTCTTGATGGGGTTTGCATCAGCTGTGCTGCTGATATTCAGAAAACAGTCAGTCAGAGGGGGTGGGAAATAGCAAAAGAGGCAACTGAAATATAATAATATACATATAGCATAATATCTGCTCGCTATAGACAAACCGTGAAAAAGATTATCTTTTTCGCACAAACATAAAAAGGAGGAAAACAATATGAAATCAAAAATGTTGCTGCTGGCAATCACTGTTGCGCTGACAGCATCCATAGCTGCCGGCACACCTAACGAGACATATTCAACCAGTACCGATGCAATATGCCAGATGGCTACCGCAGAACCCATAATAAACGCCACAAGCTATAACATCACGCTGGACGTTACCCGGAACTACACAATACCTTATGGCTTCACTGGAGAGCCAATCGACTTCACAATTGATATAACGGACGGCAACGGCGCATCCGATATCACAACGGTCGAACTGGTACTCTCTGATGATGCGTCAATCAGTGCAGAGGACACTGTTATGCCACTCACCCACGTTGTGGATGTGGACGCTACCACCGCAACGTTTGGAGCGACGTGGATTATACCAGCCACAAGCGGTCTTAAACACGTGCTGGTTAATGTAACAGACAGCACTGGTTTAGCTGCTACCAATAATGGTATCGAGGTTGGGAATATATTCCAGAATCCGCTGATGGGCTTTGAGGTCACGGACAAATCAGGAAATGCACTTACAAACGTCAGTTTCGCTGCATCCGCCCCCGGAACAAACAGCGTACCATCTGACCAGAACACAATCCAGATCACCAATACAGACCCTGATCATGTTGGGATGAGAATCAAAGTATCGGTGGTGGCAACCGCAATGACTGATGGCACAAATGAAATCCCGGTGTCAAATATAAGGGTGGATAACACCCAGCTATCCGTGACACCTACTGAGATCAACTCTGCTATCGAGCCCCTGACAACATCCAGCCACAATTTCAAGCTGGATTATCCAGCAGGACTTATAGCAGGCACATATAAGGGTGGCATAGACTTCGAGGTCGAGGCAATATAACTGGTCACAAACTGCTGGAAACGGCAGTTTGTTGATTTTTTTATTTTCGCGAGAAAAATGAAACACAACTCCTGTGTCGCTACGCTGGTGCTGTTTATCACAATCATGGCTATAGGACCTGCTGTAGCTGAAGATGTCGAATGGGCACGGGCAAATGAGTATACGCTTCATCTCTATGACCAATTCGTAAAAGAGGGGTTTGCAGTAGAGGCATGCAGCTTTAATATAGACGATGGTCTCGTTCTCATAAAAATATATCGCGATGGATCAATAGTTATGACGGATTCTCTGACAGGGACCGAATCAATCAATCACAACGATGAGATCAATGTAACCGTGGTAAACGTGACCGGCTGTGAGGTCGCATGGTGTAATGAGGAGGATGATCCAAGAGCGGATATAGAAGTGCGTATGCGTGCAAGACCCGAGCTCCAGTTATCGATCTCAACCGATGAAGAAGCACCGTACCCAGATGACAATGAGATTCACGTAGAGGTTCTCCTGAAGAACACCGGAACCTGCAAAATCGAGGATGTGAAGCTTAATGTACACACAGGCGGCATGCGAACAATAAGTAACCGGGCTCGTAATTTCGATGAGATCGCAAGATACCGCTCAGAGACCATAGATGTGTATCTCAAGATACCTTATCTAATGGAGAAACAGGCATTTGAAATCACAGCCACCGCATCCGGCGAGAGCTGGGACGGTGAAAAACACATACTATCTGCTTCGAAATCAATCACGGTGTTGCCCTGCTGGAAGATGCTTAAGATCGAAAAAACAGTGACTGAATCAGTATACCTGCATGGCAATCGTTTCAACAATTATAACGATTCAAACAGTTCAATCGCGTCCTGCGCTACCGTGAACCTTACGGTTCTCAATCCCGGTTTGATCGATATCAACTGTATCAAACTCACAGACTACCTTCCGGAGAACTTTACGCTGGAAGGCGATTCAAGTCTGGAGTGGACACTGAATCTGACTCCAAACGAAAAGAGGCAGTTTTCTTACTTGATGAAACCTCTATCCATGGGAACCTGTAAAATCCCGGTTGCTGCAGCCAACTGGAGTTTATGCGAAAAAAATTATAGTTCCACATCAATTCTGAATCGATCACAGATCACGGCACGTGCTGCGCAGATCAACCTGACCAAGACAGTGAACCAAACAGAAATATCCTGTGGAGACGTGGTTGAAGTAACTGTACATATCCTGAACACGGGCAGCCTTCAAGCCACGGTTGATGTGAGCGACACCATACTGGAAAATAGAAATATAACCCTGATAGATGGCATCACAGGACTAACAGGGGTAGTATTGG
Source organism: Methanosarcinales archaeon (assembly GCA_004211975.1). Taxonomy (GTDB): domain Archaea; phylum Halobacteriota; class Methanosarcinia; order Methanosarcinales; family Methanogasteraceae; genus Methanogaster_D. Next base: position 7,307 of record RXIK01000120.1, read on the forward strand.
AAGAAAGCGACACCCAGCGTTTTTCTTACCGCGTAAAAATCAATTCAACAGGAAATATTGCAATGCCGCCAGCTAAAGCCAGTTTTACCGATTTGTATGGCTATTCGGATACCACCACTTCCAACACAGTAACGGTTAATGCGGTTGACACCAGCCGGAACCTCGAAACTTCAACACAGACAACAGCCAATGGAACAATAACCTCTGTAACAAAGAGCGTGTCCGCGTTTGTTCATGGGGTGTTTGGCTTTGCATTTAAGTGACTGCTGCGTAAAAAGTGTTCACTTCGGAAAACCGCGCGAGTCACAAATGGTTGGTGCGAGCTTTGACCCAAAACAAGAAATTTAATAATCCACCGCACGAAGTTACTATACCAACCTGAGCAATCGAGGAGAACAAAACAATGCTTGAGATCGATGACGACGCTATTGAACGGATGATTGTGCTATCATCAAACAAGAACCCGACCGACCAGATGATCAAAGACACTATTGAGTCTATGAATATTAAGACTACGCTGACGCTTGATGAGATGATGGCTGTCTTTAAGTCGTACTATCAGAACTTGAGTGATAGTGCGGTTGCGGTGTCGCTTGGTGATCGGAAGAAGATGCGTAATGTTGAGCGGGCGCGAATCAAGCTTGGTCTATTTAAGTGGAGGGACTTTGAGATGCCTTTTGACATTAACGAATTTCTTCCTGCTATTGATGCTGGTAAAACCGATGCTGAGATCGCGGCGATGTTTAGTGCGGGTAAGTCAACGGTGCGCACGTACCGGCAGTTGATTGATTATCATGAGGCTTATGGCGCTCCGGATGTTGTTGTGGATAGGAAGTAACTTTATAGTGGGACGGTCTATACAGTTACTTGCGGACTAGTCCGGGTAATTCGGCGTTACCTATAACCCGAAACCGCCGATATGCGGGGGACGAAGCCAATGGAAGACATTGCAAACGCTATTTAAGTCCGGATTCTCAACAATGAATCCCCGTCCTGCAGGGATGACGTTGGTGGCGGAGTCTGCTGGAGGGCAGGCTTACCATCTTTGTTGCGGGAAACGGTTCAGGCCCGGAAGGGAGCAGACATTACCGCAGACGTTTCATCGCTTGGAGGGTTGCGGAGATGAGGCGAGTTTCCGATCAGCTTGGTGGCAGGCGGGTGGCAACCATTGGCGTGCCCGCAATATTTTCGCGTGGGACTGAAAGATCAGGATTTTTTTTATTTTTTGTGTTTGTTTAGCTGATTGTGTGATTGCGCGGATTTCCACGAGAAAGTATGAGTGAGTGGTGCACAAAACACAGCATGTTATCTGTGTCTTGTGTGTACGATCATCTTTTAATGTTAATCACACGTGGGGGTTTTCACGTCCATAACCATGCTTGCGGCGCTCCCGGTGATTCGTGTTGCAAGCATCACACAGATGAATCCTGCCGGTAGGAGGCATAACCGCAAACATGCCGCTGCAGCAATTATCCAAGCACGGCTCGACGTACCGCATCGATATCCGCATCCACCCATGCGGGCTCTGCGCAGACCTCCACGACCTCGGTTGGATCTTTCAGGATGTGACCTGTTGTAACACACACGATTCGTTCATCTGCATCGATCAGTCCCTCTGCAAGCAGCTTGCGCATCCCCGCGATTGACGTTGCGCTCGCAGGCTCAACACCGATCCCCTCAAGCGACGCTAGATTGCGCTGCGCCTCTATGATTTCTTCATCGGTTACTGAGATTGCAAGCCCGCCTGACTCCCGGATTGCACGAAGAGCTTTTGCAGCGTTCACCGGGTCCCCGATTCTGATCGCTGTTGCGATTGTTTCAGGGTTTTGCTCTGGTTCTATCGCTTCCAGTTCGCGTTTTATTGCGTCCACAACCGGGCGCGAGCCCTCTGCCTGGATACCGGTCATCTTCGGGATTGAATCTGTGATTCCACACATTTTCAGTTCCTTAAAACCTTTGTGTATCGCAGAGATGTTCCCGGCGTTGCCCACTGGAAGTATAAGTCGGTCCGGAACCTCCCAGCCAAGTTCGTCCGCGATCTCAAATGCGATTGTCTTCTGTCCTTCCAGCCTGAACGGATTGATTGAATTAAGAAGATAAAATCCATATTCGTCGCAGACCTGTCGCATGAGCCTGAGTGCTTCGTCAAAATTCCCGCGGATGTTTAAGACCTTTGCACCGTGAATTAGTGCCTGCGCAACCTTGCCAAGAGCAACCTTGCCACCCGGAAGGAACACCACCGCAGAAATCCCTGCTTTTGCCGCGAAAGTTGCGAGCGAGGCGGAGGTGTTTCCTGTGGATGCACACGCAACCGTTTTCATGCCGAGTTCGATCGCCTTTGATACGCCCACAGTCATGCCGCGATCCTTAAACGACCCGGTTGGGTTCAAGCCCTCGTGCTTAACAAAGATCTCGCTGGTGCTTGCGTTTGCGTCACCATCCAAAGCGAGCCGCTTAAGTCGGTATAGTGGTGTGCCACCCTCACCAATTGTCACCGGCTCGATGTCCACTGGAAGAAGAGACTTGTATTTCCAGACCGACATGCATCCGCCAGAGGTGTGAAAGTCAACCTCAATCGTAGACAGGTCATATACCACCTCAAGGAGTCCGCCGCACGACGGGCAGGTGTAAATAATCTCTGCAGGGTCGTATATGGCATGGCAGTTGATGCATTGTAATTGGTATGCTGGAGTCATGGGTTTTGTTATGTCCGTGATAGTTGTAAACCTTTTTCACATGACTTTCACAAAAGTTTGATTAAGAACTAACTCTCAGCCCCGGGAGGGTGTTTTGCACCTATCTATGGAAAAGCATATTACCATGCCCCGCTCGGAGGACAGTTTTTATTCGATTTTTTGTAGAAAAAATCGTTATACGAATTCGATCGCTTTTGATGGGCATGTCACGATGCAGACGTCGCACAGGATCCGGTTTTGTCCGAATCGTCTGCATTCGCTGACGTTTACGGTGGTGACAACACCGTTTACCACGGCTAGTATCACCTTATCGTTTGATGGTGCAAGCCCTACTGCTGCGCCGTGTGGATCGTTGGCGACGTTTACGGGGCATGCAACAACGCAATTACCGCACCCGAAGCATAGCTCGTCGTGGACGATTAAACCGGTCTCGGTAGCGCCCTTGACCGGTGCAAGCATCGTTGTGAGTTGTTTAAGCTGGGTTTCATGTTCGCTCTGGTATAGTGGTGGGCAGTCCTCAAGCGTGGATTCACCGGTCAGAAGCGAGTTTGCAAACGCCATGCAGGTGGGTTTTTCACATTCCTTGCAGTTTAGTTTTGGAAGTAACTGGTATATTTCCATGATGCTTACCATTGCACGTCATCTCCGGGGTTCATCACATACAGGCGTTACATTAATATTTGATAAAGGTTTAGCAATATGTGATGCGCGTGGCTAAATCATGGCGCGAGGTGTATGATTATGGAGAAGACAAGGAATTTTGTATTACATGACCCTGATGGGAGCGAACATGGGGTGTTTTCCGGGAGACAGCCGCGTCAGGCTGCACTTAAAGTTGCTAACCGGGCTGGTGGTACCAAGAGCGACCCTATAAAGATAATGCTGCGGGAACGCGGCACAAAGAAAGTACATATCTTTGAGGGGTGGCGAGAACAGGTTAATGCTCCAAAGAACAAGCCTGACTGGATGCCGGACAAGATCTGGAAGCCAAACGTCAGGAAGATCGGTATTGAGACGCCTGCCAGCTAGTTGAGCGATCCGTTCCCTATTTTATTTTTTTCCGGTGCTTGGATAGCTAATGTTTTCAAAACACTGCGGATAGTTGTATTTATCCAACATTGTGGGAAGGTCTGCATGTGCAATTGCATGGTTTTAGCCGCACGTCACTCGGGCGTGCACTAATAGTTTGTGCGATATGTAAAAACCGGATTTTCAGGCTTCACGCCCCAGTTTAGTGTTGCTGGTTTGGATCGTGCTCAAACCACACACTCCCGAGAATCCGTGTCACCCGGTTAACATCATCCTCGTAGAGTTCTGCATCTCCTCTGCGATGCATTAGTATCCGTGACACTGCCCGTACCGCCTCGCGGTCAAGTGGTAGGTTTAGTTCAGCGAGATATGCCTTGTAATGGTGTGGGTTGGTCACATACATCCCGTTTTTCATCATTAAGTGCTCGATTAAGAATTTACAGGTGACATAGCAGTCAAAATATTCTTTTGACCATTTCGCTCTTCTGTACGCATGTAATGCCATGTCAAAGTAGCGCCGGGTGATTTCACCTGATGGTGTGCCTGCCATTTCCTTGCATCGTTCAACATACCTGATGCCAATGACCGTTTCTCCTTTGAGCACGTTTATGTAGAACGGATTTCCAATCAAAAGGTTTTCTTCGAATGTCTCGGTTGTTACGAACGTGGGGTCGATGTTGACATTGATTTCGCACAGTGCAGCCCGCATCACGCGGGTATCGCCTGGTTCTGCAAGTACGATCAGAACATCAATATCTCTGTGCTCTTTTTGCCCGATAAAACTCCCGAATATGATTGCAGCAGTCACACCAAACTTTTTGAGGCGGTCCCTGATCGCGTTTACTATTGTCATAACCGTATCACCCTTGCCCCGGATCTGGTGCAGCAGATATGTGGCACCCCGCGCAGTTCTCATATCGCACGATTCCAGCAAGCCACGCCCACAGCGACATGAACGGGTGAATCAGACGGATCAATCAAACGATATCCGGACCGGTTTGATCGTGTTTACCGCGTCAGAAAGCGCCCTTTTCTGATCTTCGAGTTCGTTACTATGCAGCTCTAATTCCCCTCTTAAATTTTCGATTTCCTGCCTGATTCGTTCGATTCGTTCGTTGTTTGTGTTAAGTTCTCGCTCAAGCGTAGTTTTTGTTTCTGATATAGTCAGACTGGCGATCTGACCCTCAATTTCTATGATTTCGTAGCTGATACTCTGGTATGCGTCTTTTTTTGATGCGAAGGAATCCGTTATTTGCTTTGTTTGACTGGTAGTCTTGTCACGCACCCGATCCTTGAGTCCAAGGATGTCTTCATCAAGTAATTTGCGCACATAAATCATGAAAGCGGTGACGTCCGCAGCATCCATCTTGATTGGATTTTTGAGGGATGTATCAAGCGATTCTTTCTGTTTTGCAGAAAGTGTGTGTCTCCCGATTGCATCCTGCTTTTCCATCCGTTTAAATACTTTGCTAAGCGGCATGAACATCTCCATGACGCTGGTTTTGATAGTGCTCCTCTCATCACGAGCCTGTTTTAATCCGGTCTCAAGCTTAACAAATGAACCCCACTCGGTGCTGTCAGAGAGTTGTTCCAGATTAGTGGTACAGTTGTTGCTTGCATGCTGAAAACCTTCCAGTTCAGATCCGGCGTTTCCAATTCTTAAATTGTGTTTGACTATTGTATCCTGCAGATCTATTATATTTTGTATAACTCCTGAAATCTCGTTAAAAGTCCCTATCAGATCTTCATTTTCATCGATCAGAAGTTTGAGTTTAGCAAGTGCTTTTTTCACGTCTCTAACGTCGGAGATCACCACTCCAACCTCCTTGGGAAACAGATATTTGGCGGAGTGATGGCTTTTCACCGATTTTTCGAGCATGTTTTCGAGGTTGGTGTTGATGGTTACGTAAAATTCCCTGATCGCCGAATAATCCATCGGGGGGCTGTTGATCTTGTCGATCAGCATGTTGATCTGCTTGATTATGTTATCGCGGGCTGCAATCCCAACCTTCAGCACGCGAGGCGGCATCTCCGGAGGCTCCACAGCCTCAAACATCACGATATCGCGCACCAATTGCTCTTTTGCCTCTTTAATCTCTGCAAATACCAGGGCAGCGGATTTGAAGAATTCGCCGAGATCCGCTTTTAATTCATCCGCAACCCAGTTTTCAACCTCGTGAAAAGCGATCGTGGGGGTTTCTTGACGGGTTTCTTTTCCAATGATCTTATTTAGCCATTTCAATTCTATCAACGGTCCGGTATGGTGTTTATTGTGTGTCTGCGTATTGCATCCAACGTTATTATATTATGCGGCATTGATCTTGATATATCCTTCCAATCAGGAAAGCTTTTTACTGCTGCAACACCCCCAATAATTTCATGGCAAATCTTTTTGGCATAAAATTAAGTGATATAGTGCAGATCGTGATCATCGTTGTCGCGGTCATGCTGGTCTACAAAGTTTTGCTGTTCATGTTTGGGATGGCGCAGGTACTAGTATTTGTGATAGCAATTTATATTATTTACAAGATTGTTCGGGCAATTCTGTAACAACATCTTTATATGATCTCGTCACCATGGTGAATTTATGGGATTATTTACACGCATGGAGCTTATGGTAAGATCCAAGGCAAATAAACTGCTTGATCGCCATGAAGACCCACGGGAGATACTTGATTACTCATATCAAAAACAACTGGAGCTCGTGCAGCAGGTAAAGCGTAGCGTAGCCACAGTTGTCACAGCCAAGAAGCGGCTCGAACTCCAGAAAGTAAAACTTGAGCAGAACACCCAAAAACTTGATAGACAGGCAAAGGATGCCATCAGTTCAGGTAGAGATGATCTCGCACGCCTTGCACTTGAACGGAAGAAATCCAACACAATTGAGATTGAAAGTCTCATTATGCAGATCAATGAGCAGGAACTGGAACAACAAAAGCTCATTGAAACAGAAAGAAAACTTTCAGCAAAGATAACAGCATTCAGAACAAAGAAAGAGACGATAAAAGCACAGTACACCGCTGCCGAAGCACAGGTGAAGGTGAAAGAGGCAGTCACCGGAATATCTGAGGAGATGGCTGATGTAGGGTTTGCGATCCAGCGAGCAGAGGATAAAACAGAGGGAATGCGTGCAAAATCGTCTGCGCTTGACGAAATGGTAGAACTCGGCGCTCTCGATGAGATTGGTGGGGACGATGATATTGAACGGGAACTACGTAAGGTGCAGACCACCGCTGGCGTGGACGATGATCTTGCAAGATTGAAGGCGGAGATGGGAAAATGATCATAAGAATCATGACTGAGGGACAGTACAGGGCGAGCGATGATTTGCTGGACGAATTAAACAAGCTTGATAACGAAATCGTGCGTTTGATCGAGTCCGGCGACGAAACAAAGTTCAGGGACCTGCTTGGCGAGTTCACGTCGAAGATTCGGGAGAATGGAACCCCGCTTGACCCTGACATCATCGTGGAATCTGATCTGATCGTTCCACCGGATGATCTCACACTCTCGGAAGCGGCACGGATATTCAGTGGCGAAGGGATTATACCGGACTGATGGTAGACACACCCAGGATAAACCGGGAGAACACCACTCGTAAGCAGATATTAGGGGTGCTTGGAATAGCATTCGTCTGTGGAGTGGTCGTTCAGCTTGTTCAGATAATAATCTGTGACACAACAGGAATTGACCGAATTTTAGGGGATTTAACGGTGGTTCTGCTGATTCTCGTGCCGATACACGTTGCTATTATCGCGTCTCACTACTACCATAAAGATTGGAGATATATGGTTATAACTGGCATGGTAACCATGGTTTTTGCCAAAGCCGCCCTGAATATGTATGCTATCGGGTAGCGCGGGTGTGTTTATCGAGAGTGACAAAGAGATAGCGCTTCAAGCTTGAGAATCCCGTGTTCCGTAAGGCTCTATTGGGCGGGCGATGATCGGCTCTATGAATGCACGCATGCAGCACAAAACATGCCCTGGTGAGATGCTTATTGTCCACATGAGCTTCCAAAACCGGGGCATTGGCACCATGCTCACGAGCAAGATCAAGAGGTGTTTTCTGCCATAAAACATAGATTTGAGAGACTTTTTAATTTGTTCTGGTCGGTTGAACAACATGATGCCAATCCTGCAAACAGTGGCATGATATGACTTCTGAAATCAGTGAAATCGGTGTTAATCTGTGGCAAATAAAACTTTTAGCCACAGATAAACACTAATTTCACAGATTAACGATATAAATGACTTTTCAGATCGATAGCGCTTAATTTTATCAGTTGTGCTTACACAAGACAGCCCCGGGTAACCAGAAAATAATAAAAAGTCTCGGATTTGAGGTGTGTGTTTAGCCACTGCAGAATTACACAGATTTCCACAAGAGAGTAGGAGGGCGTAGGATCTAAAACACACGCATGTCGCCAATACTTCGCAGGTGCTGCCACCTTACGTGTGAATCTCGTGGTTTATGGCGGTTTGATCGGAGTTTCCGGGTTATTTTGTCACAGTTTCCGCCCAGAACGGCTTGCCCAGGAGAATCGCGACAGGGATCCCTGATGTTGTTGCAAGCGTCCACGCACCCGAAACCACGTCATATACCTCTGTGGGCGGAGGTGAATACCACGGTATCCCGAGAGCGTCAAGTATTTTTGGTGTTAGTTGCCCCATTGGCACCTGTGCGGATATCTGCTCGCCGAGATCGCCGCGATGGCTGATGATCATCAGTAGCGGTATTCGGTACAGCAGGTCGAGTGATGCGAGCGCATTAATGCTGTTCCCAAGACCTGAGTTCTGCATAACTATTGCCGGGTTTTTTCCACCAAGATATGCGCCAGCACACACCCCTATGCCCTCTTCTTCCCGCGTCACCGGGACATGTGTGATCCTCTCATCGCACTCGATCTCGTTGAGCAGTTCTATCAGGTTAACGCATGGAACGCTCACCACAAAATTGATTCCTGCGTTTTCCAGAGCGTTAAAGAGTGTGGATCGTGCCATGTTCGCGTCACCACACCTTAAGATCAATTCCCTCGATCCGCACGCGGCTGCCCTCTGAATGCACGATCACGCCTGAATGCACCTTACCCATCATGCAGTGCTCTGGCAGAAACCGCACCGTTGCCCCGACATCCGGAACATTGCCCTTTGTTACCTGCCCCTCAAAGGCAACAACCATGCAAATCCCGGTATCGACCCATTCTATATTCTTACCGATCCGGTGAAGTGGTCCTGTGATGCGCACCGTGATGATTCCATGATTCACCTCAAGAATCTCCGCAAAATGCGTTACTGGGCAGCCCCATGGGCGATAACGGATGATCTTCCCGACTTCAACCTGAACGTTTCGGTCAAACGGATGAAGATCCTCCAGGCAGGAGGTTTCTCCTTCCAGTGGTGATAAAACAAAATCCGCTGTGAGATGGTCGATGAGCCCAACAATCTCGTCTTCTGTGTGTGCTCCCGCGTCTGCCACCATTCCATCTCCGCCTATTGTTATACCTGATAAAATTTCGTTGATCGCGTTGATACGTCCTTTGAACCGATTTTGAAGCAGATAGGGGCATTCGGATGTTTTTACCTGCCCGGCAGCCAGTGCTGCTGCGAACCGCATGCAATTTGTGCACCCGCACTCGCCGCAATTAAGCCCTGGTAGTAGCCGATATATTTGTTTCATCGTTGCAGGTTCCTTATTCCACGTTTGCTTGCATCCGGGTGCACATAAACATGTTGGGCGCAGGCTCCATGACCGCGGTTTTCTTAGTCGGCTGGCACCACGCAGAGTCGGACGAAGATCTAATCATCTCTGAAGTCATTATGTCGTGGGAGGCAGCAAAAACATGCTCACAAGCACATACATCCACATACCCCGCATCGGGAGTACAATCGAGCGCAGGATATGGTCACACGGCATCAGAACCTGGTCCGAATTCGCAGAACAACATGACAAGATACTCATATCTGCTGCCAAGAAGACAACGATCCTTGCAGGGATTACGGAGTCGGCGCAGCACCTTCGCGAGGGGGACGCTGAATTCTTTGCAAAATTACTTCCATCATCCGAGCACTGGCGAGCATACAGCGATTTTAAGGATCGAATTGCTTTTGTGGATATAGAGACCACCGGTCTTTCTCCGAACTACGACTGCATGACTGTTGTTGGGATTTACGACGGTAAGACCTCAAAGACGTATGTGCGCGGGATCGATCTTGACGATATTGTTGACGAGTTCGCAAAATACGATTTCCTGGTGACATTCAACGGCGCACGTTTTGACCTGCCGTTCATAAAACACGAATATCCTGAGATCAACTTTAACCAGCTGCACACGGACCTGATGTATCCGCTGCGGCGTATTGGTTACACGGGTGGTCTTAAAGCCATCGAGCGAGCGCTCGGGATTACGCGGAGCGACGACACAACAGGGATAACCGGTTTTGATGCGGTCAGGCTCTGGCACGAGTATGAACGTGGTAGCGCCGATGCGCTCGAACTGCTGCTAAAATACAACCGGGAAGACATAGTAAATCTTGAAACAATCATTGAACTTACGCACCAAAAGTTCGTTAAAAAAACATTTTCGGATGCAGTCAACGTTTGATGGTGTGAATCAGTACCTATACTCCGCACCGCCACAAACCCAAGATTTTCAAATTCGTCAGTTACCAAACTCGCGCAATTCGTGTTAAAATCACGCATACATACGAATAACACAAATTGCACGAATCTGGTGCCACGAAAGCCATAAATACGCACCGAAATTAAATATCTGCAAAAAGCGCCGGGCATCATTTAGCGACCACCCGACCTTCATCCACCCATACCTCTACCGGCCCGTCCGAAGGCAATACAAATAAGGCATGATACCGATGTGCAGTACATGAACGACGGCGCACAGGAAGTCACGCTCCGGGTGGCAGAGGCATATTACCGGGATGTCGGCAAGGATATTGCACGCATCGACCGGAATTTTATGGACCGGCTCGGCATATCCGCGGGGGATGTGATCGAGATTGCCGGTAGCGAGACTGCGTATGCCACTGTGCTACCCGGATATCCGAGTGACACAGAAGCGGACATTGTGCGGGTTGACGGGGGTACAAGGGGCAATGCACAGGTTGGGCTTGATGATCGGGTCAGGTTGCGCAAGATCCTGGTGAAAGACGCAACCAACGTCGTGATCGCGCCAACACAAGCCATCAAACTGGTTGGCGGAACCCGGTATCTATTGCGATATCTTGAGGGGAGACCCATCACAAAAAGGCAGCACCTCCGGGTCGAGACCGTGGACCAACCGCTCACGTTTGTGATCACAGCAACCCACCCGTCAGGCGTAGTTCTTGTGACCAGAAGCACGAGGATCAAGCTTAAGGAACGCCCGGTCCACGACGATGCGCACACCACGCAGATCACGTACGAGGATATTGGCGGGTTGAGCCGTGAGATCAGCCTTATCCGCGAGATGATCGAACTCCCGCTCCGCCACCCCGAACTGTTCCGGAAACTGGGTATCGCGCCCCCAAGAGGTGTTTTGCTGTACGGACCTCCCGGAACCGGGAAAACAATGATTGCGAAAGCGGTTGCAAGCGAGACTTCATCAAATTTCATATCGATCAGCGGTCCCGAGATCGTAAGTAAATATTATGGTGAAAGCGAGAAACATCTTCGCGAAATCTTTGAGGATGCGGAGAAAGAGGCTCCAAGCATTATTTTCATTGATGAGATTGATTCGATCGCCCCAAAACGCGGTGAAGTTACCGGGGAGACCGAACGCCGGATTGTGGCGCAGTTATTGTCGCTGATGGATGGCTTGCAGTCGCGCGGTGAGGTTGTGGTGATTGCGGCAACCAACCGCCCAAACGACATTGATCTTGCGCTACGACGTGGTGGCAGGTTCGATCGCGAGATTGACATCGGGGTCCCCGACCGAAACGGCAGGTTCGAGATACTGCAGGTCCACACAAGAGGAATGCCGCTTGATGACGAGATGCAGGAAAAAGGTCTTGAGGAGCTTGCCGAGCTCACACATGGCTTTGTTGGCGCTGACGCTGCGTCGCTCTGCAAGGAAGCAGCTATGCATGCGCTGCGCAGAACCATGAAAGAACTTAATCTCGAGGAGGACATTCCGCCCGAGTCACTCGATCAACTGATCGTGACAAAAACCGATTTTTACGAGGCAATGAGAACCATTGAGCCTTCCGCAATGCGTGAAGTGTTTGTTGAGGTGCCAAAAGTAAGATGGGATGATATCGGTGGGCTTGAAGCACAGAAACAGGAGTTAATCGAGATTGTGGAGTGGCCACTACGATATCCCGGGATATTTGAGGATATCGGCACAACTCCTCCAACCGGAGTGCTGCTATATGGTCCAACAGGCACCGGGAAAACCATGATCGCAAAAGCAGTTGCCACAGAGAGTTCTGCGAATTTTATAAGCATCAAAGGACCTGAACTACTGAGCAAATACGTCGGGGAATCAGAGAAAGCTGTCAGAGAAATATTTCGAAAGGCGAGACAGGCATCTCCCGCGATCATATTCTTTGACGAGGTTGATTCGATCGTGCCTGCAAGAGGAAGCAGCGCAGACTCTTTTGTGACCGAGCGAGTGGTCTCGCAGATCCTAACAGAACTTGACGGACTCGAGGAACTGCGTGACGTGGTCGTGATCGCTGCCACCAACCGCGTTGACCTGATCGACCCGGCACTGATCCGCGCAGGAAGAATCGACCGCCTCGTCCACATACCACTGCCAGATAAGGAGGCACGATCAAAGATCTTTGAGATCCAACTCAAGGGAAAACCACTCTCCAACAACGTGTCAGCATCCGAGCTCACCGATGCAACCGACGGATACTCAGGCGCCGACATTCACACCGTATGCCGGGAAGCTGCCATACTTGCGCTTCGAGAAGTGATGTCCGGGACAAGCAGAAACACTGCTGATGCCGATGTGAAAGCACTCATAAGCAGCGTCAAGATCACGAGGGAACACTTTGAGCAGGCGATTGCGTATGTACGATCTGCACAGAGCCGGACCACGCCAGACAGTCGTGCGTGAACGGATACATCGTGTTGGAGGGGTGTGTTCTGATTGTGGCTGCCTTTTAGGAGTAGTAGGATTATGAAGTTACCCCTATAAAACTCTATTAAATGCTACCTTCTAAGGCATCCATTACTCCACGCATATCGCTCCTTTTTACGGATATTCGTTCTCCGGGCTTTTTTAAGTTATTTCGCAACAAGTCTATTTACTCCTCCGAGAGTTTCAGTTGAACGGTTCTTTTCGGGTGCGCATTCTCTTGAGCGGGTGGATAGAAGATTCCTATGATCAGCCAGGAACCAAATCTAAAATGTGTTCCCATGAAGAAGTATAGGTCTCTCGTCTTCATGAAATCAAAGAATCGGGTTATTATCTTCTCTTCTATGATCTTTAGATCCTTCTCTCTCCGCATAATGTTTCTTGCCAGTTCGTTCAGTTCCCAGTCGATCAAGATTATGTTATGACCTTTACATTCTGGTTCATCACTGCACCTGAAGCGGTATCTCAGTTCTACGGGCATCTTCACTTTTTCCCGTCTCTCCAGATAATCGCCTGCAATGGAAAAATAGGTCTGTTCATCGTAAACATCAGTGCTGTTCACTGTTACATCGATTCCCTGTAATTCGGGCTTGATCACGCCAAGACTGGCGTTCGCTTCACTTAATTTTTCGATGGAAGAAACCAATGGTAAAATCCGCTCTCGAACCGCATCATTGCGCAATGGTGAGTTCAAATTCCGGTGATGGGTGACCTTTCTGCTCTCCCTTCTTTTATCGTTGTCCGGGTTTGCAAGAGTAACTTCGATTGTGTCTTTTTTCCTGAAATTGATCAATCCTTCCCCGTAACTGAACTTGAAAGGATACAACCGCCTCCACTGGTCATTCTCATTTATTCCAGCCACACACACCAAATGGTCGTGTTTCCTGCTTTTTTCGGGTGTTGCTCTGACCAGAACCAGAACTTTCTCGGTCTCTACGTTCAAAGGTGGATTACCTCCTTTTTCTGCTGCTTTTCGATATCTCTTGCAATAACACCCCGGTGACACAGGTTTACATCTGATTCAAAGCATAAGAGCGCCGCCCTATGATCTTTACCAAGTCCAATGATTCGTTTAACCTCTTTGGAATGCTCTTTTAGTGTTGTGGTTTCATATCGCTTGAATAACATCTGGTAGTCTCTTCTGGTTACGAGGTTTTTTCTTGATCCGCTGTCAATCCCAAGTTCAGGGATGTGGGTGTATTGGATGTCTGATTTCCCCAGATAATTCTTCAGTTTGTTTTTTACAAAACTGAAATTCATGCTGAAAGGGTTCTTTCTGACATCGATCAGCAGGTCTATATGGTTTTGTATCAGGATATTCAGGAAGGAATCGATGTCTCTTCCCTCATAACCGATGGTGAATATGCTAGGGGGGTGGTAGTCTTCTGCGGCAGGAACAATCTCACTGTTCACCGTGTATTCGTGGTAATTCCGGTACACGTATTCTCTTATCTCACGGTCGGAGTTGAACCTGTTGGTAACTCGTTTTACCCTCATAGCCGCCCTGCGGTCTGCACTGTTTGCGGATTTTCTTCCTGCTTCAGTCGGTGTCAGGTGTGTATCGTCTTCTGCCAGGAGCCCAGCCTGCTCGAGTTTGTAGAGGTCGGCGTAACAGACATTGGAAAAAGGACCGTACCGGTAGGGAAAGAAGTTGTAGAACTTTATGAGGCGCCCCATGTTCTCTTCACGATTGAGCAGAAATAGAGTTTTTACGAGCATGAATCGGGATGAGTTTTCGTTTTCTGATAGGCGTTCTACGACGGTCAGGAGGATTCTTTGTTTGTGGGTTAGGGTTTTCATCTGTCATTTTCTCCGATAAAAATTGTCACGTTATGAATCGGAATCTCTTTGCTATCTCCAAAACACTGGAAATTTATTAAACGAAGTGATTTTAATTCCAACTTACTTCACCCTCCTTGTAGGATATTTACTCTTTATAACATAGTTGAAATATCCTGCCATGTGATGGTACATTCATCAGCCCGTTATACACGTTCTCCGGAACCGGGGAATACTGATGTTCCCCTCCGCTGTTAAACGCTATCTCAAGCGTTTGAGTAGACTGGTCATAACCAACCGATCCCAGGTTGCTTGATTTTGCATTTTCCCCTTTCATCCCCTCACGCTCCTCGCCTTACCCACTATGTTTCAACAACTCAGTCACAGCCCAGTAAACCTCTTTCCGCACATCGTCCGTTAAGCCAATGGCGTCAAAGACCACGTCATCAAGTGTTTTTCTGTCGGGCAGCGGGTCGAGACCCTGCTTGCGGATGGGTTTCGCGGAGTTAAACCCCGTGAGGTCCCTTTTAAAAGTCGGGTTGAGGATATAACTTGGGGGATAATCCAGGTATCTGAATAAGTCAAACACGTCTTCATGAGATTCAAGTCTATCGATTCGGTCTTTTAACTGGTATCGAAAGTCCGCATCGGAAGATTTTTTCGAGTGGTTCTCCATATTCTTTACCCTCTTTACAGATTGGGGTTACGATGGCTTTAATAACACCTTTCATAGAGCGCGGTGAAAGTGAAATGTAAGATCGTGCCTGGCGCGCACCGACCCACGAGCTTACGCAGGTACCTATGTATCCGGGGTCTTTACATCAACCCCACCCCCCAACATCCACCCTCTTTGTGATCAGCCGAATACTGCTCGTATTTCACCCGGTGTTCTGAAGCGCCATTCGTCCTGCGAGCACGCAGCCGCCGCCGCGGTTTCCGCCGATCGGGTTTTTTGGGACGCCAAGTGAGTTCATGCATCGTGCCATTACTGCGGCACCTCTTGCAAGACCATCGTCTACGAAGACAACCTGACTTTCGGGATCTTCGAAGAATCCCATCTTAATGATTCTGTTGAGTATTAGTGCGGGTTTGTTTCCTGTTATTCCGGCTCTGCCGGTGATTCCGATGGCGGTCTCTTTTGTTACAGCTCCGGCGTTGATTGCTGTTTGTACCAGTCGTTCCACTGAGATTGCAGCGATTGGATCCATCATGGCGGAGATCATTTTGATTCCGTCGTTCTCATATATTTTCTTCCCGATCTCTGCGAGTGCTGGTAGGTCGCTTCCGTCCTTGCCGACGTCACATCCAATCAGGACGACGCCGATTGTTTTTGCTGCGCTTGCGTCCACGGGGACGCTGCCGTATCGATCTCTGTCTTCGGGGACGACCTCGATTATGATGTGTTTGTGCACTTCTTCCGCGTATTTTTCTGCCTGTTTTGTTTTTTTGCTGCTTGCTGAGGTTTTCTCCTTGAAGATGTCGAGTGCGGTTCCGGTTCCGGGGTCTACAAGCCCGGTTCCTTGCACGATCACGTCGGGTATTGCTCCGGCAAGCCCGCAGAAGTTCCCGATTGTCTTTGCATAGGGGGTCTCGTTGTTTGTGATTCTGCCATCGAGTGTTGTTCCGAAGTCAAGTGAGAGGCAGGGGTTTCTGAAGTCAACGTTCGCCCATTTTGCGCCTTCTTTGATGCCTGCTGTCGCAAGCTCGCCTTCCATCTCGTTTGCGACGATTTCAACGCCGGTTGCGCCGGTTGGTGGCAGCACACCTGCGACAGCGCCAAGGAATGCGACCTTCTTGATCAGGCTGTGTTTCTTGAACTGTTCGGGGACGGTGTCAATTCCCATTGCCGGAGTCATGTGTTTTGGCGATACTCCTGCTTTCAGGCAGCCGTCTGCCAGTGCAAGGACGAAATTCCCAACTTCGTCGGGCGATGCGAAACCTGCGACAACGCCGGTTGACCGCACCACGAAATGAAGGTTTGTGTCGATATTGATGTTTGCTCCGTTGAGGCAGTCTATGATCGTCCCGGAAACCAGTTCTGATACTGACTCGCGGGTGAACGGAACTCCGGTAAGCGTCTTTCCGAAGACCTCTTCTCCCTCTTTTGGGGGGCGCACGTCCCGTGTCATTCGCACGGTTTTGTTCACGTGTTGCGCCATGCCGGTGCTCATGTTGGTTGCTGTTAGTATGCATTTGGTCGTGGTATTCCCAACCTCAACTGATGCTGCAATGTAATAATCCTCAAGCTCCTTCTTGTAAATTGCCATTGGGTCTGGTTTGATGCGTACTACGTCTATAGGATCGCTCTTCGCGATCCTTGGTTTTGGTCCAAGTATTTTATCGAAAAATCCCATGTTCACACACCTTTGAATTGTTTATTGTAGTGGTTCCCGTGTTCTGCCATCGCGAACCGGATACTCTCTGCTTGTTCCCTTTAGAATCCGCATAGATTCATCGACACATCCTGTGAGCACAACCTTTGCATCGCCGGACACCTCCATTCCGGCAGCTCCTGCATGTCCCCCACCTGAGCCGTTGTGCTCGGTGCCGATGTCTCGTAGCAGCACCCCGAGATTGATGCCGCACCGGACTGCGTCCCGGTTTGCACGCCCGCTTACCTTCAGTACGTTGTCTTGCGCCGTCCCCACGAATGAGACGTCAGCACCGATGCCGGTTAGCGATGTGGCAGCAGACGCACCGAATGACTCTGCCTCTGATGCGGCAACGACCCAGTCGTCAACTGTTCTGATCTCTGCCCGGTTTGCAGCTTCAAGAACCGCGAGCCGCATTGAGAGTTCTTGTGGCGTGCCTGCAAGCAGGTCCATCGCCTCGCTGTAGCTGACTCCGCTCTGCTCGATTAAGTATGCGATCGCCTTAAACGAGCCTGCTGAGGCGTGCTTGAAGTGCCCGGTGTCTGTAACGATCCCGATCATAAGGGCTATGGCGGTCCGCTCCATGATCGGGGCGCCCATGCACCTCATAAGATCAACGATGATCTCTGCGTTTGAATCGGTGTTTTTGTGCAGGTAGAACGACGCGTCATCAAGTAACTGCGAGACCGAGTGGTGGTCAATCACGCCGTAGTCGCCCAGCACAATGTTGTTTAGCTGTGACCTGGTCGATGTGTCCACGACCACCGTGAAATCATAGTTGGCAGGGTCTGGCGTATATACGGCATCAATGTCGAGCTCCTCGACCATAATGGCAGCCACCCTGTTGCATCGATCAACGACGCCAACTGTGCCGCCGAAAACCTCGGCAAGCGCAAACGTGCTCGATATCGCGTCAGGGTCTGCGTTGCGGTGACCGAGAAACAGGACGTTTTGGTAGTCGAGCAAGTGGTCATAGAGCGCGGCTTCGTCGACGCTTGCGGCGCTGTCTGTGACGTTGTTCGTAGTGCAGTTCATAAGTAGTCAGATGCGGTCAGGGTTCAAAAGGGTGCGGCTCCATCTCGCATCTCCTGCACCGGAAGACCTGATCTGTGGCGTGCGGCAGCGTTGTGCCGAAAAACCACCGCATTACATCAGCGTAATTCTATTTTTCCCCAAGCGCCATGAAGAGCGAGGGGGTGTTTGAAACTTTATATGACAACGATGTGTTTTTGTTTTCGAATTCCCTGAGTTTCTCGAGATTATTTACGGATACGTTCTTAAGTCCTGCCCCCGCAAATAAATTGGCAATGTCACCCGGCGTGCTTCCATTAAAAAAAGGAAGTTGATCCTTTATACGTGCGTAATATCCCATGAACGTAAACGGATTCTTTTTTTCAGTTATAAAAGCGATTATACTGCCAAAAAGTCTTCGGAAACGCATAATTACTGTGGAATCATACCAGTTTCCGTCGATAAGCAGAATCTTACCGCCAGATTTTACAACGCGGCGCCACTCATCAACAGCACACCCGGGATTTGGCATTGTCCAGAGAAGATATCTGTTTATCACGATGTCGAATGTTTCGTCTTCGAAAGGCAAGTTTTCCGCATCACCATGCATAAGGTTAAGAGTTAAACCCAGTTTACTGGCGTTATTCCGGGATTTCTCAAGCATGTGTTTGGATATGTCTATCCCGGTTACGTTATGCCCCATTTCCGCAAAAATCAGAGCCAGAAACCCGGTGCCAGTCCCAACATCCAGGATATTAAGATTTTTATCGGTCCTGATCGCACCGTGCAGCACGGTCTTCCAGAATTGTTTCGCCTCAACCTGCGATTTATACACGGTCGTATCATACGTCTG
Organism: Methanosarcinales archaeon; assembly: GCA_004211975.1. Lineage (GTDB taxonomy): Archaea > Halobacteriota > Methanosarcinia > Methanosarcinales > Methanogasteraceae > Methanogaster_D. Next base: position 26,129 of record RXIK01000120.1, read on the forward strand.
ACTCCTCTTGTCCCAGTATGCCCTGACCGTACTTTTTGCATTCATTAGCAAACACCTTTTACATTTTGATACCACTTATTTTGTTGCTGTGCGCTATTATGAGTGCGTGTTACAATATACTTAAAACTTTTGATTTGGTGGTGGCTAATGTTTTCGGATGTTTGAAACACACAACAAGCACCATCCAAGAAATCCAGTGACGCCCACAACAACCAGCCCATACACACAACAACACAAAAAAAACGTGAAAACCAAGACTAACAACACCCCTCACACACCCCCCATTAAACTGGAAAACAATACAGAGAAAGACACGATGGCGCAAAGGACAAAAGACAAAAGACAAAAGCCCCCAGGTGCATTTCACCGAAATTCCTGATTGCACCCAAAAAGGCTAACCACTCAAACAGGTTAACCGGCATCTCAATTGCGATTCTACAAATCATAACGATGAAAAAAACATAACTACTTAGATACCCAAAACCACTACCCGGGGACTTCACTACGCAGAAACTACCTGGAACCCAGAGCATACTGCAACCAAACAGGGAATTTAACTATATAGTGCGAGAGAGAGATGGACGCAGAAGAAAGGACATAAGGGTGTGACAAGACCTCCCACAAAGCCTGATAAGCAGATGGTGGTCACGAAAGACAAATGTCCTGACTGTGGAACCAAAGCTTGGCAATCCTTATAGCGTGGAATCGAAGATCCCCCTCTGAGATTCCAGAACCACAACCTGTTATCGTCACCAAATACAAAAATGCGCATTACACCCTCCCATACTGCCAGAAAGAAGTCGTTGCAACCGACGCAGTTCAATCGGAATATGACCTAATTTCAGACCGAGTTCGCAACGCTTCTATTCTGCACGTGGATGAAACTGAGGTTATAGCTCGGAAAGAAGTACGGGATACAGGCATTCACCACGCCGACAGAGACTTTTGTCGTGATCCGGAAGAGCGGGACACGTCAGTCCTGATGGAGGTTTTGACGAGGGGATTTAAGGGAATAATCGTGTGTGATGGCTGGAAACCGTATTCCAAATTTGCAAACCGTATCCCGTGTTGTTGGGCTTATCTACTTCGAAAGTCAAAGGATATCGCCGAGAAGATTGCGGAAGCGGTTTCTTCACCGAGCACTCACAAGACGATACGATAGAAAAAGAAAAAAAGAACTCAGGTCAGACCTGAGTTCACCTTTCGTTGTTCCTTAACGGCTAATCCTATGTGATACAGAGTTCACCGTTGTTGTACGGGTCCCGCGTCTCTGCCAGCCCAAGCGCATACGCATAGTCGGGGTCTTGTGAGATCGGGTAGCTGCCTTCACATACCAGACGTACATCTTCGTCACGGTGAACTCGGCGCCCGATAGTAATAGTTGGCATCATCCGCGTCAGAGTACGTTTGCCCGCCAAAGTTCACTGTCGCGTTCGCCGTGTCGGTATGTTGAACTACAACCCACGGATCGGTCACGAAGCACTCAAACGATGCACCCACAGCCAGCGGAGGCACCGTGCAACCTGACAGATCAAAGTCAGAGTCGGTCAGGGAGATGCCCGTCAAATTGACGTTTCCGGTGTTGGTCACAACGAACTTGAACTGTGGATCCGTATTACAGATGAAGAACGGACCGGTCAGTTCATCAGCATCCACCCAGCTCTCACCACCGTCTACTGAAACATACTTCTCCACATCAATCGACGGATCTTGTGGTACATTCACCGTCTCATCATCCGTGTCCGTGACGTTACCACCAGTTGGAGGAGTGCCTGTGGCTGTTGCCGTATTGTAGATCGATCCTGCATCCACGTCTGCCTGTGTAACCGTGTAGGTTGCTGTGCATGTCGTCGATGCACCTGGTGCCAGGCTTGTTGCATTGCATGATAGAGCACTCAGACCAGACATTGGGTCAGTGACAATGACCGGATCCAGGTTCACATTACCATCGTTAGTAACACTGAACGTGTACGTCAAGGTATC
>RXIK01000011.1 GCA_004211975.1 Methanosarcinales archaeon
GGGTAGTCTCTTTTAAATCCATAAAGTAATGCTGTGAGGATGTCTTCCATCGAATCAAATTTAAATCCAATAAATAAGGACCTTATATTCTCCCAGAGACTTCTTTTACTTCCTGATTTCTCCCAAACGGATTGAAATAGCTGACAGGTGTGTTGCTGCGCCTGATCAACCAAAAATGCCAGCATCATCAACGTAGCGAAAACAACTGATAGATTCTTCTTTCCATGTCCATGGTTTTGCTCAAAGTGGTATCCTTGGTTCTTAAGCGTGTTAAATGTCTCATTCTCAATTTTCCATCGTGCTCTACCGCCACGCATGATTTTAGAAACATTTTTTTCGGTTACCGGTATATCTGTGACCCAGCTGAAATGCAACGTTTTTTTGGGGGTAGTTTCCCAGTATTCTACAAAATTCACCAGTAAATCTTGGTTAGATGCATTCAAAGGGACTTGATTGATAAAACGGAACTTGTAAACAGTATTTTCATCGTTATATTTAATTTCTGTTGTTAAACCGTCTTTCACAGCAGACTCGACATAATTGAATAAAAAGGCGTGGTCACCTTTCTTTACCCCTATAATATAATGTAATTGATGTTTTTCCAGTTCATGGATGTGCGGAGCATTTGAATTTGATGAGTCTTCCGTTACGATCAGGCGTAAACGCGGATGCACCGTTCTTAAATTCTCAAAAAACGTTTTCTGGCAACTTCGTTCACAATCATTCTTCGTTTCACCATCTTGTTTGATGATTGGCTCTGGTGCCAACGGTATTACTTCCCTGAACTCCGGGTGAACGATCGCGGCACATAGCATCTGATGGTAATATGTAATTTCCCCTGTTTTTGAGTTTATTTTCACAGAACACTGATCGCAATGGACGGTATTTGAAGAGAAATATCCTTTACCACCTACCGAAAGCAGATAACACCCGTTCATAAAAACCATTTTTTCTAAAACCTTTCCTCGTTGGAGTTGACCAAAAACATGTTTAAATAGAGGACGTATACATGCCGGATCCACCCCATCCAGGATCGTGCGCATCTGGGAATCGCTGGGTACAGTACCTATCTTATATACCGTGTTCAAATTAGTATCTCCGGATCGCCGCTCTTCAAAAGCAAGTAAAGAAGGATTCTTAAGGGAAAACATGGCAAAACCCGACATAAGTGCATCTGCTAAGGGAATCTTGATATCCCCTATCCGGGGATCTGGTATTCTCTCAAAACCCGTGCGAACGCAGCTGAATAATGCGTCAGCATTCAAATCATTCCGAAGCTTCACTTTTCTTTTGCTCATCTACGCAACCATCCCTTGAGCTCCAAATTTGATAAACATTATTTGGAATTGTTCTTTGTATTACTCTGCGATGTGCATAAATGTTTACGAAAATATAGAGAATCGACCCGTTGTCCCCATGCGTTTACGGACCCCCCGGGAATTGCTGATGTTTCGCAGGTAACAGCGTGGACTTCGAAGGAAACCTCCTCAATATTGCTCTTCCGGATGGATTCATCAGATCTCATACCAGTAGCTGTATATACTTGGATTTGAAGTATGACCCGGGTGTTGTGATCTCGAGTATCACGAGCGATCCTGCTTCAGGTCTGATCTGCAGATCAATGGATGTTCGGGTGGCAATTCCGGTGTAGGTGGGATCCGGGTATGCGCCCCCATACTTGAAGACCTTCCGCACGTCCAGGGTCACCTCCATCACATCCCCGCTTCGAAGCACCGGCTGGGTCGCATCGAATGAAGTGTCATCTCTGATCCGTATCGGGCTGATCGAAAAATACTCGGAGGTTGCAGTATTATTCGCGAAATATATTCCATCTCTTTTCCCGAGATGGTAATTAACATCCGCGGTATGCGTTGCATCTGAAAGGTACACGATTAACTGCGACAGATCAATATCCTCGCTTCCCGGACCAAGCGACATGGTGATACGGAGTTTTGATACGTATCCGTACTCGTGATTGTCCTGCTGCACCGTTATGTTGACCGATGTACTTCCGTTTCCAGACACCTCGTATGTTCCGGATTTTGTGAAATAATACTCATACACATCCCCTGCAGCAACCGAGCAAGTCGCATTGGTGAACCCATCTGCATCACTGCTATTGACAGTTATATCAAATGATACCGTTTTGTTTGAATTCTCAATCTCAACGTAACCGCCGATAGGGGATGTATAGCTATGTTCTATTATGTTTGTGCCGTCATCCTTCATGAGGTGCCCGGTATCGTTTAGGTCAAGCGATAAATAATAGTCTCGTTCCCCGATGATTCGGTCGATGCGGAGGTTTGAGGCGACCTCTCTGGTTGTTTCCTGACCGGTCTGGGATGCTTTCTGCTGGAGCACGCCGGAGGTTTTGATGAGGAGTGCGGATGCCACCGCTGCCACGAGCACCATCGATATGAATATGATCAGCGTGCCTATGCCGACCTGTGCGGATTCATCCTGACGGTAAATGTGCCGGTTTGCTTTCATACGCTACCCCAATCTTATAATCGGCAGTCATAGTATAAAAACATCATGCTATTGTATCGGTCATATTAGCTATCACATGCTCGCCCTCCGGTACGGTTATACCCTGCCATATTTTGACTCCGGAAATGATTGCGTCATCCAGAACTGTTGCATTCGGTCCGATCACGGTCTTTGTTTCAAGTGTGCATCCGTTATGTATCTGAACACTGTTATCGATGATGGAACTGAACATCGCAGAACCCTTGCCGATGTGAACATTATCATAGATGTATGATGATAAGATGTGCACACCGTCCCCGATCACGCAGCCTGATCCGATTGTTGTGTATGGTCCTATCAGCACGTTGTCGCCGATAACCGTGTCTTTGCCGATCACAACCGGTCCAACGATTGTGGATGAGCCGATCTGCACGTTTCCGCCGATCGTGACAGGATCTTTGATCTTTGCGCCGGTGTATGTGTATGTGTGGCTGGGTCCGTTATCTGGCAGCTCAAACATTCGGTCGAGCTTCCATTTACATGCGGTTCGGTACATCTCGTGATTGCCGATATCAGTCCACTTGCCCTGCACCATATAGCCGTTGATCTGTTTGCCTGCATCGAGCAGGGCAGGAAAAACGTCTTTTGCAAAGTCGTACATCTGCCCGTCAGGAATCCAGTCCATCACCTCAGGATCGCAGACGTAAATCCCGGTATTCACAAGATTGCTGAATACTTCCCCGGGACTTGGTTTTTCAAGGAACCTGTGCAACACGTTATGTGAATCCATATCGCATATCCCGTATTCCGAAGTATCATCGATGCAGATTAATCCGATGGTGACCATGGCATCATTCTGCTCGTGGAATCGGTATATCTCGCTTAGCTGCATATCAAGGGCGTGATCGCCGCCCAGGACCATGAAACTACCATCTTCGAGATATGCTTTAGCATTCTTAACTCCGCCCGCAGTACCGAGTGCAGTTTCTTCATGTACGCACCTGATATCAATGTCTTTGATGCGGTTGACCTCGTTCTCGATCATATCACTAAGATAACCGAGTGTCATCACGATGTCTGTAAATCCCTCTCCCCTCAGGTGCTCGATCAGATGTGTGACCGATGGTTTATTCAGAAGCGGGATTAATGGCTTGGGGCGCTCAAGCGTCATTGGACGCAGTCTTGTGCCCTTGCCACCGCACATAATACACGCTTTCATGATTCGGAGTATGTTTCAACAAATTTTACGCTGTCGATATCTATTGATTGGAGCAATTCTCGTGCAAGTTTCTCTTTCATGATTATCCACCGTTCATTGAAGAGCAGGTTACGCGGCGATTCAATACGAACAATGTCATCGGTGACCTCCACATCAAAGTCCACTACGAAGTATGATCTTAACAGTGCCTTGGTTTTTGTGGTGTCATCGTCAAGGACGTCTTCGATGTTGTAATCAAAAATTAGGGTCTTGCCAGCCATTGGATGGTTGAAATCAACACGCACCTTACGCCCGATTGTCATGGTGACCACACCTTCTTTTCCATCGATCCGCACCCGTGCACCGGCCACAGGCTTCTCCTTGAATCCGGAGATCGAATGTGTTGTTATCAACTCAGCTTCACGTTCGCCATAGCCTTTTGTGGGCGGAACCTCGACTGTTCCGTGATATCCCGCATCTTTTCCAATGAGGTCTTCATCCAGCCCTTCTGCAACGTGTTTTGAACCAACAACTATGACAAATGGCTCATATCTGGCGTTTTCATCATACAGGTCGTTTTCTTTTGCGGTCTCTTCATCGGTTGTATCAAAAACCGTGCCATCCTCAAACCGCCCGGTATAACTTATCCTTATAAAATCTCTATCTTGTATAACCAATTATATCACCATACTGATTTATACGTACATTCGTCATATTAGCAGCAACTAACCGGTCAAACCTCACAACACGTGTTAATACACCTATGTGGTACGGTATTTCCAAAATTCTCGCTCCTTTTATCCGGTAGTCCCTATGAGTCAACAGACGTACAGCTATATACCATAAAACACTGCGGTGCATCCATCTACTCATATTCATATAGGTTTTGTTACTTGATAAATGTTTGCTGTGCCCGAAACTACCAGCCCACACAATTTACCAGATCAAAATCGGCGGCTGATATATTTCACACCACCACAAACTGAGCTTTTGCAGCAACTACCCCGAACACATAAAAACCACCGCCAGATGATTTCACTGTGCAAAAACTATATGGAGCATGAAACATACGGCAGCCAAACCGGAGATTCAACAGGAGAGTGCGAGAGATGGACGTGAAGAAGAAATAAACGGTTAACCACTCTTGCACCCACAGCGATTATTTTTATTGCCGGAAAACACATAACCACGATCGGGTGGGTAAATACCTGAGTTCTTGTTTACCGGCAGCTAATCGGAGACTTTTTATTATTTTCCGGGTTACCAGGGGTTGTCTTGTGTAAGCACAACTGATAAAATTGAGCGCTATCGATCTGAAAAGTCATTTATATCGTTAATCGGTGAAATCAGTGTTAATCTGTGGCTAAAAGTTTTATTTGCCGCAGATGAACACTGATTCCACTGATTTCAGAAGTCATATCATGTCACTGTTTGCAGGATTGGCATCATGTTGTTCAGCCGATCAGAACAAATTAAAAAGTCTCGCTAATCGTTTCAGCGCTAATCACCAGGACTGAACTCGCTATGTAACGCACGAACCGCGCTTCTTGCATCCTTGCCCCGAACCACAAATGAGATGTTGTGCTCTGAAGACCCCTGGCTGATCGTGATCACGTTAATTTTGTTGTTACCCATCGCAGTGAAGACCCGTGCAGCAACCCCTGGGCTGCCTGCCATGCCCGCACCAACCACCGTAATCGCACTTACGTCAGCGTCTGCGGTCAGTTCACGTATCATCCCGTTTTTAAACTCGGTCTTTATGGCATCGATCGCACCGGTAAGATAGGACTCCTCAACAACGATGGAGATGTTTGCTTCAGACGATCCCTGGCTGATCATGGTGATGTTCACGCCGGCATCTGCCAGTGCGCTGAAGACTCGTGCAGCAACCCCGATGGTGCCAACCATGCCCGCACCCGATATGTTGATCAGGGCAATATCCTCAATCACAGTGACCGCTTTCACGACTCCGGCACTCCGCTCCTGATCCCGAACCACAAGCGTGCCCGTGAAGTCCGGTTCGAATGTGTTTAACACCCTTACCGGGATGTTGTTTTTAATCGCGGGTTCGATCGCATGTGGGTGCAGCACCTCCGCACCAAAGTACGATAGTTCCATCACCTCAATGTACGATATCTGCGGGATGGTGCGCGCACCAGGCACGATCTTTGGATCGGCAGTCATGATGCCTGAAACCTCCTTCCAGAACCAGATTTCATCGGCATGAACCGCTGACCCGATCATCGACGCCGAAAAATCAGATCCACCACGTCCAAGCGTCGTGGTGATCCCATTCTCGTCCTCTGCGATGAATCCCGCGACAACCAGCACGCATTTACCGATCAGCGGTGTCAGCCTCTGACATATTCGTTCGCGAGTACTATCAAGTGGTGTTGCACCCCCATACGTGCTGTCAGTCAAGATTCCGGCTTCGCCACCTGTGAGGTGCACCGATGACATGCCAACCGACCGCAGCGCCCCGGATACTATGGGTGCTGCAAGCAGTTCCCCATAAGACGATATGTAATCCTTTGATCGGGAAGTTAGCTCACCAAGATAACCTATCCCTGTTAAAGCCTGCTTGAGCTTGTGAATACGAGCGTCCAACTCATTTAATACCTGATCAAGGATCACCGGGTCATTAATTGCGATGTTTGCCGCGGTATTATGCAGATCTCGCATATACTCAATCACTTTATGGACTGATTCAACGCTGCCAGAATCTGCTGCGGCATCCGCCCGTTCAAGCAGATGATCAGTGACGTCCTTAAGAGCGGAAGTCACAATGATCAGTTCGTGCTCACGATACCGGTTTATCAACTCAGCGACCCATTTGATCTTCTCACCATCCGCAATCGAAGCGCCTCCAAACTTCATAATCAGCCGCATGTCTGTTAAGGAGGCGATATTCCTTAAAAAAGATAGCGGTTCAAAGATGCAAAACCCGCATAAGTCAACAGGCAAAATCTCACATCACTGGCTGCCACCATAGCCACCACCCATCAAGGAACAATCCGGTCAACAATCTCCACACCTTCCATAACCCATTTCCTGCTCCCCCTCCGCATAATCGCCTCCGGAACCGTGCTGATCGCCGCAACCGCCTCTTCCACAGTCATCCCAAATATACCTGCAAGCGCAACCATCTCTCCTGGCGCCCTGAGATCATAGATCGACTGCGCATTGCTCGTGAGTATCATAGGCGCACCATACTTGCGTGCAAGCCTGAGATTATGTGACAATTCAGCGAGCGCCCTGACCCGCCCCGACCCGCGCAGCCTGATGATCAAACCCACATCAAACTCAATTGCCACCAGGTTCTCAGACGCAAATCGCATGAGCACCTGATTCAGCTTCTCGCCCGGATGCGAAAGAACATCAACATCCCGGCTCTCAACCGCTGCACGATTAATCTTCTCACGCCCCCCATGAACCGAAAGCACACACACCTTCGCACGATGCTTCCGGATCACCTGCATAAGATGTGTCGGGTTCTTCGCGACAACCTCAACACCGGAATAAACCCGGGTTCCCGCGTGATCCACCGAATCCAGTGCCCGCAGCGGATGCGGAGTGTGATTCGTGATCGCAATCCCCGCATAACCATATCCGGACGCAACCTTAACCATCGCTTCAGGCGTGCTTTCACATTCAGGTGTTGCATGGACGTTAAAGTCGTAGAATTTATGGGTGCGCATGGTGGTTATATGATCAATATAGTCTCTTTGTTGGCGTGAGTGGTATATAGTGTTTCCAGTGGCGTCTGGCGCTGAGGTATTGGGTTTGGGAAAGGGAGATTTAAGGATAGATGAAAGCATTTTGAGAGATAACAATGGCAAAATGTGGCTACAAAACACGAGATCATAGTGAAAAAGGGGAGCGCTCCCCGGATGTGCTTCCGGGAGATGAATACTGGTACTGGCACAAAGAAGAGGAGAGAAAAGAGCCAACAGAAGAACAATTGGGAGAGCTGAGGGCAAAGGCGATTGTGGGCGTCTACTTACAGAGAGCAGAGTTGTTCAGGGTAAACCTCCACGAAGCATGCTTAACCGAGGCAAACCTCCAAGAAGCACACTTGGCTTGTGCGAACCTTCGTGGAACAAACTTACACGTGGCAAATCTTCAGAGAGCAAACTTATTTTATGCGAATCTTCAAGAAGCCGACTTACATATGGCAAAACTCCAAAAAGCAGACTTAACTGGAGCAACCTTCCAAGCAGCATACTTATCTGGAGCGAATCTTCAAGGAACAAACTTATCTGGAGCAAAACTCCATGGTGCTGATTTGTGTGGTGCGAGGTTTGATTCTCAAACGGTTTTTGATGATGCGGTTTTGGTTAATGCTAATCTCTTTCACTCTTATTTTGACGAGGCGAAGAGTTTTAGGAACGCAACAGTGTTTCTGGATGAGGATGGTGACCGGGAAATTAATGAGGCGGTTGGTGATGCTTTCGAGGATTCGAAAATCGCGCTTATCACCGTAACACTATCGATTAGGCTAAAAGCACCCGATGTTGCTGCAAACCTTCGTGAGTGTGGATTGACTATATACGTTGAAAACGGTGAAGAAATTATTTTGTTTGACAAATCATCCAGATGCGTCATTGACAATCCGAAAAATTGGCAGCGGCGTAACTGGTGGCGGCGTAGCAGGGGTCTGATTAGAGTCGATGAACTAAATGACATAATCCTCAAAGACGGGAAGATTCGATCAGAGTTCCTCTACACGGGCAGCCGCGCCAAACTCTACGAAGCGTCTTACGAGGTTTACAACAACCTCTACAACTTCTACATCGCGAACGGCAGGCTTGATCAGGCGGCTCATGTTCACTACCGGAGAGGTGAGGCGCACAGAAAACTGAGGTGGGCGAGAGGTGGATGGAAGAACTGGACGGGATTGAAGTACAAAATGAGATCGATCTTCGATTTAGTGATCTTAAATCTGTTTACGGGATATGGCAACCGGGTTAGTCGCCCCATCATCTGGTCCAGTATTATGATTGGTGCATTTGCCGCGCTCTTCTGGCGCTTTGACGGAATCGTCAAAAACGTAAATGTTATCCCCATAAACGGTACCTCTAACGACACAGTAATGTACGTAAACAACACCCAAGTCGCGCCCGACTGGGTAGACTACCTGTATCACAGCATCACAACCTTCACAAGCCTTGGATATTCCAATATCCAGCCCAATTTGGCAGCAGGGCACCTGCCTCAGGTATTGGTAGCAGTAGAGTCCGGCTTGGGCATTCTGATGATGGCACTCATCATCTTCGTTGTCACATATCAGGTCTCACGCTAAACGAAAATTTCACAAATATCAACACCCACCGGAGCACATCTATGCCTAAACCACAACTTACTGCGGCACTCCCTATAGATACACACCCCCATGAGGTGGGGCGACCCCAAAGCCCCCCTCTGAATGCCATCTGCAGCGATTCGCCACTTCCACGTCCGACAAGCATCTTCGATGCGATATCTATCGATATATCTTTGCTCAGGTCTCCAGACCATGCCACGGCGGTAGTAGGGTATATAAAACGTGGCGTATCGCCGAATGCAACGTGATCTGCTTGAGATCATGCACGGTCTTCGCCGTAGCCATATACAAACGCCGTAACATGCATTTACATACCACAAACCTCGAATAAATGCACAGAGTTCACCGCATCATCCGCGTAATGCTCTCTCCTGCTTCCCTGATTTCGTGAAGCGACAGCACAACATCCGCGTCATCATCACCG